>NZ_JBHUDD010000058.1:0-97115 GCF_042677865.1 Lacimonas salitolerans
CGGATGTTAACAATGCAGGTGGGTCAGTTTTAGATGATCATAACCCACCCAAGTGGGTCACTTTTGCATGCCGATTCACAGTCCAGCGGATCCGGCGGAACCTCGGGCACGGGTGGTGGCGCATCCACGTCCAGCGGACCTGGCGGAACCTCGGGCACGGGTGGTGGTGCATCCACGTCCAGCGGATCTGGCGGCACTTCGGGTGCGGGCGGAGGTGCATCCACGTCCAGCGGACCGGGTGGAACCTCGGGTGCAGGTGGCGGTGCGTCGTCATCCAGCGGGCCGGGCGGTACCTCAGGCGCGTCGGGCGGTGGGTCTGCCTCGGCAGGATCCGGCGGTGCGTCGGCGGCCGATGGCGGTGGGTCTGCTTCGGCAGGACCTGGCGGCGCATCGGCTGCTGATGGTGGCGGGTCTGCTTCGGCGGGTCCTGGTGGCGTGTCTGCAGCGGAGTGATGCGATGACCCCCCAAGCCTCCACACTGATGCGCATCGGATTTGTTGCTGCGTGCCTCGTCTTGTTTCCCCTGACAAAGGGGCAGGCGCAGTCCTTTTCCTCGGCTGGTCAAAACTGGTCCGTTGGTTGGGGGTTTCCCACGCCATCTGACCGAAGCTTGTCGTTGCAACAGGCGCAGGCCATCCGCCAGGCCGAGATGACTGCGGGTCCGTCAACGGTCGTGACCAACTACAACGAGTACTACAACGACAACCGCTCCAGCTATCAGGAAGTGACTGGTGAAGTGCTCGAACTGGGCACGATCGACTTTCAACTGAACGGTGACCGCATCGGCCAGAACACGAACTCGATCGGCTCGATGAACACCGGCACCACGAACATCGACGTTGTTGGCAGCAACAACGAGATCGTGGCCACGAACGCCGCAGAAACCCAAGGCTGCGTGGATGGCAGCATCCAACAGGAAACCAGCAGCTACGACTCGATCGCCTCGCCGTCGGGAATCGACATCAGTGTCAACTCGACCGGGCGCGACATGACTTGCGCCGACTAAACCGGCGCATTCTCACAAAAACAGGCGGTCGGGCAGTGGGGCCCAATGCCGCTATCGGAGCGAAGATTTTGCAGGGCAGATGGTTGTTAATGGCGATTGCCGCGTTGGGCGTTTCCGGGTGCGCGTTCGTGCCACCGGGCGTGACCTCGGCGCGTGGCGATAACGCCGATCTTGTTGATGGCCCGCCGATCGAGGATGTGGTGACCGCCTTTGACGAGGCTCTGACCTGCCTGCGTGGCAAGGTGCAGCCCGGGATCACCTTCGCGGTGGGGCAGATCGTCGATGCCACCGGCAAGGAAAGCTATGCCGAGGGCGCGACCGGCAAGTTCGTGACCCAAGGTGCCGGTGAGATGGTTCAGTCGTCGCTGTTTCGTGCCGGGGTAACGGTCGTGAACCGCCGTGACCCGAATATTCCGATTGTCGAAACCCAATGGGGCATCCGCGACCTGACCCAGCAGATGCCGGTGAACTTCTACATCTCGGGCAGCATCAACAGCCTCGATTTCATCCCCGGTGGCGGTTTCAGCGTGCAGCTTGCCGGGGCGGGGCCGCGGTATCGCCAGAACCGCATCCTGATCGGGCTGGACCTGACGATGACCGATGCCTTTACCGGGCGCATCGTCGCCAACGTGCCTTTACAAAAGCAGATATTCTCGCGCGAGGTCGGCGCGTCTATGGGCCGGTTCTTTGGCGAAACGCTGGTCAGCCTGGAAATGGGCGGGCAAGAGCGCGAGGCCGTGCATTTCGCCCTGCGCCAGATGCTGAGCTTTGCGACATTCGAATTGCTGGGCCAGTTGATGAACGTGTCCACCTTTGCGCCCTGCAAGGAAAAGGTCAGCCCGTTCTACGGCGCTATCGAACACACCGGCACCTCGGATCCCGACGCGCTGCAAAACGCTGTGCGCAACGGCGAGGCGGCCCGCGAGGCACAGCAGGCCGCCCGGATGGCCGCGCAAGCGCCGCCGCAGCAGCAGCGACCCCAAGCCGCCCGCAGCATCGACGAGCAGGTCAAGGAACTGGCGAATCACGTGATGGTTTTCGGCGCGCGCGCCGTTGCCGCCGCCGAGGAGTCGCTTGCGGCCGAGAATACCAACGAGGCCGCAAAGAAGGCCGCCGAGGCGACCGAACTGCTGCGCGGGGCAGTGCAGATCCTGCAGCGCGCGGCGGAACTGGGCCTTGACGGTCCGTCCGGGGATGCCGCCGCGCTGGTGGTCGAGCGGGCGATGACCGTCGTCTCCGAGGCGCAGGAAGACCTGACCAAGCGGATGGAGCAGCCACGCCCCACACCCGACAGCGAAACAACCGAACCGGGCGTCCCCACACCGCCCGCAGAGGGGGCGACCATTCCTGCCCCGTCGTCCCCTCGACCCTCTGCCGCCCCCATCCCCGGCTCAGCCGCGGAACAACGGATGGGGGCCCCCGAATGACGTCAAGCCACGCAGCGGCATCGACGCACGAGAACCCTTTCTGAAACAGAGAGGGAAAACCCGGGCCCCCTGACGAAACCCGGAAAACATCATGGCCCAAGGGGGAGCTGTGAGGAACGTTACAAGAGGACGAGTCATGAAAAGACTTCTCGCAACTACCGCCGTCGCAACGATGGCATTCGCCGGCGCCGCATCGGCACAATCCGTGCTGGAGCGTGTTCTGGGCCAGATCGACAACGCCACCAACCTGGCATCGGTCAACGGCACCTTCGCAAACATCGCCGAGAACATCGGTGTCATCGGCGGTGAAAACCAGTACGTTGTTCCGACCGGCCTGTTCGTCGACGGTATTGCCGAAGATGGCGACGGGGCAATCACCATCACGCAGGCTCAGTTCGACAACATCGTGGACACCGCCGCAAACGACCTGATCGCAGGGATCACCGAAGTAGGAGAAGGCGACGACCTCCGTTTCGTGGTCGAAGGCGACTTCGGCGGCGGTCTTTCGGTTCCGGCAAACGCCTTCGTGACTCGCGAAGCCGCAGAAGCCTTCGCACGTCAGTCCGCTCTGACGGCAGCGACCGCGTCGGTGCTTACCGTCATCCCGGGTACGGGTACCATCCTGAACGCGATCGACGGTTCGATTAACAACGTGATCGAAGGGCTGGATGAGGCGCTTCAGACCGCATCAGTCGGCGATGTTTCGGCCATCGAGTTTGTGCTGCCAACTGTTGAATTCGGCGACATGGCCACCACGGCTCTGGGCGCGGTCAACACCGGCGACATCACGCTTGGCGTGAACTCTTCTGTTGAGGAAGCCAAGACCTCGACCACCGGCGCAATCAATGCCGTTGTGGACCAACTGGGCGGTTCCGAAGGCACAGGCGCGATCGTGCTGAACATTGCATCGAACGCGACTGACGTGATCGGCTCGGTCAACAACACTCTCACTGGGGTCAACGGCAAGGTTGGCGATCTGTCGACCACCGCACTGGGCGCGGTCAACACCGGCACGATCGTGTCCGGCGTGGACGCAGCCGTGGCCGGCATCGTCGGCTCGACTTCGGGTGGCGCGGCTGTCGCAACCGAATAATACGCTACCAGAGGGGGCGGCCTGCCCGCCCCCTTTACTCAAAACACCGCTGGCTTGATTGTCGGAGGAAAAGACATCCCCCGAATATCCCTTTTCTGCTGCATCGCGGCGACCATGATTTCTACCGGCACCGCTCGCTCCGAGACGGTGCTTGAACGCGTTTTGGCCGCCTGGAATGGCGCGCCCCTGACCGGTACCTATGTCAACGCCGCAATGTCCGCCGATTTTCTGCGGCGGTTCGATCCGGCCCTTACCGGAATCGACGGCTCGATCACCAACATAATCCTTGGGGTCGATCCGGTGCGCCCCCACGATTTTTCCACATATGCCATGGATGTCACCAGCGGTCTCGGGGTTTGGGACGTCGGCAATCAGACCGGTCTGGGGCTTGGCGGTGTCAATTCGGGCGCTGTTTTTCTGGACCGGATGCAAGACAAGACCGCGGGTATCCAGGCCGGCGCAAACGCGGCGGTAGATCAGGCGACGACCAGCGCCACAGCCTCCTATCAAGGGCAGGTCACGCAGTTGGGCGGCACTGACCGCAGTGCCAAGCTGGCCCTCAACATCGCCTCGAACGCGCTGGCGGTTCAGGGCAGGGTCACCAACACGATGGCCCGCGTCAATGCATCGGTCGGCACGATCACCGCAACCGCCATCGGCGCGGTCAACACCGGCGAGATCCGGGCCGGGGTGTCCGACGTGGTCGCCGGGTTGACAAGGTGACCCGATCGCGCCGACGGATCGCGATCCTTTGGATATCTATATGATACCTAAAGATGATTTGCGAACACGGGCCGTGAAGGGGAATAACTCAACCCTAGGGGGGACTGTTGCCGCTAGTCCAGGCAATGGAAAGTCACTGCTCACATTCGCTCGCCCTAGGCACCTGAACCACGCCAACCCCCAATTTGGCGTGGTTCTTTTTTTGCCGATTTCATCGCAAGAAAACGCCCGTCACCGTCGCCGCTTCAAGCCGAAAGTGCGTCAGATAAAAGGCCTTCGAGGGCGCTTTGACACTGCGACAGTTCGATCTCGATTCTCGGAACGCTGATTTCCACGCTGTCCGCATCTTCCAGGCGCAACGCGTCTTCCAGCGTCCTGAAAGCATCGTGCAGCCGTTGTGCGCCAATCATACCCAGGCTACCGATTGCCGAGTGCACCAGATCGGCCACCTCGGCGGCGGGCAGCTCGGCCTCCTTGACCGCGCACAACGCCGCTTGTGCATCCTCGATTGTGCGGGTGACGATGCGCCGGGTTTTCTCGGTGCCTATCATCCCGTTCAGATCCTGCAGGTTTGTCAGAACAAAGTGATCCGACGCATGTGCGGTGCCTTTTGCAAGGCCTGCCTGGACCTGCGTATCCGGATCGGGTTGCGCAGTGTTTGAGGAAACGGGACCAAGTACGGCCCGAAGATCCTGCAGCGAGAAGGGTTTGAGAAGCATCGTTTCGAAACCGAACTGGTCAAGGCGCTCGTCACAACCCGCCTCTGTGCCGGCTGTCCCGACATTGGCCGTAACGGCGACGATGCGCGCGCTTTGGCTCAGCCCTGTCTGGCGCAACCGTGTGGCGCATTCGCGGCCGTTCATGCCGGGCATGTTCAGATCCATCAAAACGATATCGAATCGCGTTCGCGATGCCAGGTCGATGGCCATTGGCCCGTTTTCTGCCAACTCTACGTCTTGCCCCAGATTCCCCAGCATCTTGGAAATGACCAGACGGTTGATGCTGTTGTCGTCTACGACAAGCACCTTGTAGCGGTGCAGGATGGGCGCGGGTTCGTGGGACCAGAATTGATCCGACTTGCTGTCGGGTGCCTGCAGATACGGAAACTCGAACCAGAACAGGCTTCCCCAGCCTTCGCTGCTTTGCACCCCGATGCGCCCGCCCAAGGCTTCAACCGCGCGCTTGAAGATTCCAAGACCCAGTCCGGTGCCTGAAATGTCACTTGCCGGACCTTGTTCAGCGGTCTCGAAATCCTCGAAAATGCGCTGCTGATCGTGTTGCGAAATGCCGATACCGGTGTCTTCGACCTCGATGCGCATTTGCCCTGGCTGCGTGGGGCTTTCGCACATCCTTACCTCGACAGTCCCGTTCTCGGTGAATTTCGTGGCATTGCGCACAAGGTTGATCAGGGCATAGCGAAACGCCTTGCGGTTGACCAGTATCTGGGATGCCCCGGACCAGCTGTTTTCGAACGTCACCGTGGTAGACTTCAACGTGGCAACCGGCTGCACCTGCGTGATGATCTCGGACACGAGGGCTGACGGGTCAAATGCGTCAAGGCCCTTGAGGTTCTTGCCCAGGTTCACTTCGGTCGCTTCCAGCACCTCGTCCAGTATCTCCCGCGCCGACGTGGCCGAAACCTGCGCCGTGGACACGAGGTCTTGCAACTCTTCGTTCCTGCTTTGCGGGTTTGACATCAACTCCAATGCGGCCGTTATGCCATGCAGGGGGGTGCGCAATTCGTGGCTTACGACCGCCAGAAACCGCTCCTTGTTGCGGGCAAGCCGCTCGGCCTCCAGCTTGGCGTTGCGCAGCAGTTGTTCGGTTTGCGCCTGCTTGCTGACATCTCGGAAGAAAGAGATGACGATCGGTTTTCCCTGCCCGTCTATCTCGGGGACCGAGACGACCTCGGCTATGAATTCAGAGCCGTTCTCCCGGTTGCACAGTATGCGCATGGGCCCACGGTTCAGCAGGCTCGTTCTGTCAGGCTCATCCAGAGAGCCGAACTCTTGCCTGAACTTGTCCGCAAAACGAGGAAGCACCAACGAACGGCAGGCCTCGCGGCCTACCATCTGGTCACGGTCCCTGCCGAAAAGATCCTGGGCTGCCCTGTTGCATGATGTGATCTTGCCGTTGGCGTCCATCAGTACGATCGCGTCCTGTGCCGCGTTGAATGTGCGCTTGAGCGTGGTCGACATCCGGCTCAGCCCGCGCGTTCGCTGCGCAAGGTCGCTGGCCAGCTTGCCCGCGATGGCAATGATGATCCCCAACACCACGACCATGAACACCGCCACGAAGGCAAACGACCGTGCCATGCTCATGTTGCTGTCGAACCTGTCCGAGGACGCCGTCGTGATGTATTTCAGCGCCAGAACGGTGATCTGGCGCACATTGTCGGCGTGCCGCTCCATCTGCGTCTGCAAGCCGTGCAATCGTGCAGCGTCCCATTTGGTTGTGTCATCGAAAATGCGCGCCATCTGCGCCAGGTCTGTTTCGACGACCTGCCAGCGTTGGTTG
Organism: Lacimonas salitolerans; assembly: GCF_042677865.1. NCBI lineage: Bacteria > Pseudomonadati > Pseudomonadota > Alphaproteobacteria > Rhodobacterales > Paracoccaceae > Lacimonas > Lacimonas salitolerans. Next base: position 6,767 of record NZ_JBHUDD010000058.1, read on the forward strand.
AAAGCGTCGTTCAGACCCTTGAATTCCGACAGGGTGGAAAAGCGCGCCGACAAAACCTGCACACGGCTGTAGTAGATATCAAAGGCTAGAAAAGCGTCACGGGCGGGCCGATAATCGCCGGTTTGTTCCGCTCGTAGCGTGTCGATCAGGATCGCGCGCTGTAGTTTCAGATGATCCACCTCAAGCTGTGCAACCAGCCAGGTCGAATTATCCAGTTGGGAAGAGCGGAAATCGTTGATCTTGGTATGCGATTGTTGTGCCAGATACAGCAAAACCACCAGGCCCAGAACCGCAAGGGTCGTCGCGGTGAAAAACATCATTCGGGGCTGAATCTGCCCCGTCGACACGTCCGTTTCGTGGTTTGAAAACGACAGCAAGTCAGTCCAACGTCAACTTGTAAAGCTGCCAGATGCTCTGTGCATATACCCTTTCATCCCGGAAATCGGGATGGCTGTCGTAAGGATAGACCAGCCACAGCGGCCCTCGCTCCCGGACTGAAAACCTTTCTCCATCCATGCGCGTGGCCACGATAGGATAGGCATCGCTTGACCCGATTTCTGCAATCACCATGTTGTAGTCGTTCAAGGCAAAGGCCCTGATGGTCTTTGACGAAGCCCCAATACTCTCGATGACGGCCGACAGCGCGGGGCCTGAGAATGTGACAACACCTTCGGTCCAGATCGTGCTTGTCTCAAAACTTGTCTGCGGCAAGGCGTCTAGATGCTCTATTCCGAAGACGTGCGTCGTTTTCTCGGCGGACTCGGTGACTTCGGCTGTCAACAGGGCGTCACCGGGGTTGTTGACGTTGGACTCTGCAAAAGCAAGGGAGGGCTGGACTGTCATCAAAAGCATGACAACCAAAGACAGTATTTTGTTTCGCATTTTGTTCCTCGAACCCTTCAGGACCACGGCAACTTGGAATACAGCAGCCGGATATACTGTTCCTCCGTATCGGGCAAAAAATCTTTGGTATGTCGCCGACATCTTTTGCTGGCTGGTCTGTTTTCCGCTGGTTGCCCGTTCAAAACGAGAGGCCTGACATAAGTTCACACCAACCTGCAGTGTCTCGTGATGAACAAGGCACCGTCCGCGGGACAGGTCACTTCGCCTGACCTGTCGGGCGGCGTTCATTCTCGACGCGACGATCCGGTCTGTAGCAGGGTTTGTGGCACGCGCCCTTGAAAAGTAAGGGTTCCCAGCGTTTTCAATAACGTATGAGGGGGAAAGGTGAGAGGCTGGACAACGACCCAAGCGGGGCTCGTTACGGCTGCTTCCTTCCGGACCTGACCGGGTTGGCGAGGTGCCTGCCCGCGCCAACCTCTCAATCGGTGATATAGGCGGGGCGCTGCGGATTCGCAACCCATCGCTTACAGATGCAGGATGAACCGGGCAAAGCCGTCGTCATCCATCCCGTCGGGGCATACGCCCGCGCCCATATGTGCCAGTGCACCCGACCCGCTGCGAAACCGGGCGTGAAGGCCGGGCAGGGGGACAAAGCGCCAGACATCGGCATAGTCGTCCGGCGCGGCCTGCCCGGCGCGCAGAAAATCCTGCAACAGGTCCGGCACGGGCTGATCGCTTTCGACCACGATATCGGCCCCGGTCAACGCGACAAAATTGCCGCCGCCATGCGCGCGATAGCTGTTGGTGGCCACCAGAAACTCGGCCGCTGGGTCGATCGCGGCCCCCTGCCAGCGAATGTCACGCAGGCGGTGCGCGGACTCGTCGCACAGGTTGCCGTTCAGGTCGAACCGCGCGGGCTGTGACAGGTCGAACCGATAGGTCAGCCCGTGCAGGATATCGAAATTGTAGCTGGGGAAGCTGTCGTCCAGCAGCGCCTGATCAGGTCTGCCGGGCACCAGCCGGTGGAACTGGGCGGCCACCTGCTCCAGCCAGTCGGTCACCTGCGCGCCGGTCACTCGCAGCACCCGCAGGGCGTTGGGATAGGGATAGATCGCGCCGATATCGCGCACGCGCACCGGCCCTGCAGGCAGGTCGGTAAAGTTCTCGGGGCCGCCGGTGCCGCCGCATCGGAACGGGGCGACCGCGCTGAGCACTGGCAGGTCAGTGTCGCCCACGATCCGCCGCGCGCCGCAGGCCTGTGCCGCCGCCACCAGCGCACTGACCGGGCAGGGCCCCACGCGCGAGAAATAGGTGTGCAGCGCATGGTCCACATGGCCCAGTTGCATATCCATACTTGCGCGGGCGGCGTGGTGCACGGGCGCGGCGATCGCGGCCAGATCGGGCGCATCCTCCGTGCGTGGTAGCTGCGTGCCTTTCACCCGCCGGGCGATGGCGCGCAGCTCTGTCCGGTGGCGGGTGATATGCCAGCCCGCGTTGCCTTGCGTCAGTTCCAGATCCAGCACTGCCAGATGACTCCCCCAGCAGCCCGGCATCGCGGCAGGCACCCCGGTAAGGGTGCCGGCCTGTGCATCCACATCCTCGCGGCCCTCGTAATGTGGGCCGGGGAAAAGCTGATGCCGGTGCCCGCACAGAACGACATCGACCCCCGGCAGGCGCGCGATGGCCAGGCCGGCATTCTCGGCCTCGGGCGCGGGCGTGCCGTCGCCCAGCGCCGAATGGTTCATCACGATCACCACATCGGCCCCCGCCGCGCGCAGTGCCGCCGCCTCGTGCCGCACGGCATCCAGCATGCCGCCTGCCGCGACGCGCCCGGCCAGATGGGCGGCATCCCATTGCATTACCTGTGGCGGCAGCACCGACACCAATCCGATGGCCAGGTCTTGCGCCTGTCCGTCCTCGTCCAGCAGCTTCTGTCGCAGGATCATGCCCGGTCGGGCGCGAAAGGGCACATCGGCATGCAGCGGCGTGACATTGGCACAGAGCACCGGAAAGGTGGCGGGGGCCAGTGCCTCGGCCAGAACCTCAAGCCCGAAGTTGAACTCGTGGTTGCCCAGCCCGACCGCGTCATAGCGCAGCGCGTTCATCGCCGCGATCATGGGATGGGCTGCACGCGACACGGATTCAGTGACCCAGGCATCGGCCAGCATGTTGCCGAACAGGAAATCGCCATTGTCGATCAGCAGGCTGTTGGCGGTCTCGTCGCGGGCCTGCGCGATCAGGCTGGCGGTGCGCAGCAATCCGACACCGGGTTGTGGCCGGTCGGCACCGTAGTCATAGGCCATCAGGTGGCCGTGCAGGTCGCTTGTCACCAGCAGGCGCAGGCCGATTGGGGCGGGCTCGCCCCTGACGGAAGAACTGGTACCTGGAGTCACGCCCCGATTTGCCTGTCCGGGCCATGCACGCACAGCCTCCCCAAGCGACTGCCGCATCATGGCGAATATACCTCCAGTGGTAGACAGCTTTGCCATCTCCCGCAAGATGGGGGTTGATGCAGACGGGTTTTCTTTCCCGATCCGGGCTGGCAATGTCGAAGCGTCAGTCAGCGGAAACAGGATCACGCCCATGCGCATCGCGGAAACGGTCACCTTTGGCGGATCGGATTTAGACCGCGCGGCGGAATGGCGCGGCGACAGTGCCGCCCTGGCCGCCGCCCGGGCCGCGCCGGGCAGCCGCGCGATCGCGATGTGGCGGGGCAAGCCGCTGATCGCCGACACCCCGCCCGAGGGGCAGGGCCGCCCCGGGGCCGCGCTGGTGCGGTTGCCGCTGGATCATCCGCTGTGGGCCGAGGCGGGTGATGTCGCCCCCATCCTGCTGGGCCGTGAAGAGGGTCACGCGGTCTTTGCCCATGACCTGTCGCGCTGGTCGCCCGAGGCGGTGGATGACAGCGCCTTCAACAGCTTTCTGGACCGCAGCGAACAGCACCATCCGGCGCTGCCGATGACCCACCGGTTCCGCGAGCTGCGCGCCGTCATGACCCGGCTGGACCCGCGCGATGCCGAACTGGCCGCAACTGCGCGTGCGCTGTATCTGTGGCATCGCAGTCACCGGTTCTGCGCCCGCTGCGGCGCGGAAAACACCATCAGCCAGGCCGGTTGGCAAAGCAATTGCCCATCCTGCGGTGCGCATCATTTCCCGCGCACCGATCCCGTGGTGATCATGCTGATCACGCGCGGCAATTCGGTTCTGCTGGGGCGCAGCCCCGGCTGGCCCGAGGGGATGTACTCGCTGCTGGCTGGCTTTGTCGAGCCGGGTGAAACCATCGAGGCCGCGGTGCGCCGCGAGGTCTGGGAAGAGGCCGGCGTGCGCGTGGGTGCTGTCAGCTATCTGGCCAGCCAGCCCTGGCCGTTTCCCGCCTCGCTGATGCTGGGCTGCCGGGGCGAGGCGGAAAGCGAAGAGATCACCATTGATCCGGTCGAGATCGAACAGGCCCTCTGGATCACCCGCGAAGAGATGCTGGACGTGTTTGCAGGGCAACACCCGCTGATCCTGCCGCCCCGAAAAGGCGCGATCGCAGGGTTTTTGCTGCGCAACTGGGTTGCGGACAGGCTGGATTAAGGCAACAGTTCCCCAAGCGCGCAACGATCCCGGGCCAAGGCTCGCAAGACCGCATCAGGCAGAACTCAAAGGGCAGTGACATGAAATTCGCCAGCAAGGAAGACATCGCCGCGCCCATCGACGCCGTGTTCGCGATGGTGTCGGATTTCGACAGTTTCGAACGCGCCGCCATGCGTCGCGGGGCCGAGGTGCAGCGCACGGACAACATGCGGGTGCCCGGGGTCGGCATGGCCTGGCGGGCCAAGTTCATGCTGCGCGGGCGCGAGCGCAAGATGGGTGTGACCCTGTCCACCTATGATCCGCCCAACCAACTGGTGTTCGACGGCACCTCCCCCAATATCGAAGGGCAGATGGTGATCGATCTGGTCGCCCTGTCACGCCAGCGCACCCGCATGAGCGTGTCGCTGAAACTGACGCCAAAGACGCTGGCCGCACGGCTGCTGATCCAGTCGTTGAAACTGGCGCGCAGCAACCTGACGCGCAAGTTTCATCTGCGGGTGGCCGATTTCGCCAAGGATATCGAGGACCGGCACGGTGGCAACCGCACCGGCTGACCCTGTTGGCCAGATATTCCGCCTTTCGCGATTGAGCATCCCCCTCCGCCTTGTGGGGAGGGGCCGGGGGTGGGGGCATGCTGGCCACCCTGCCGCGCGGGTCAGCCGAAATTGCCCTGACAGAACCACCCCGCGCTCAGGTCCGCGCCATGGGCAAAGAACAGCCACAGCCGCGCGCCGCTGTCGGTGGTGACCACCCAGTAATCGCGCGTGCCGCTGCGCCAGTCTGGATCGTCCAGCCACCATTCCGGCGCGATACGCTCGGGGCCGGTGGCGTGCGTCACGGCAAAATCCCGCCCGCGCCAGCGGAACTGCCGGGGCAGCCGGGGGCGGTCGGGCGCATGCACGGGCTCGGGCCGCCAGATCAGCGCCGGGCGCGGCACCGGCGGGTGCGGCCAGGGCCCGTCATGCGGGGCCGACCAGGCAGCCGCCAGCACCTGCGCGCCCTTTTCGGGAATATGGCTGTCGCCGGGGTGGCGCCGGGTGATCGCCTCCAGCCCGATGCGCGCACCCAGCCGGGCGATCAGATCCTCCATCGCGGTCTGCTGGCCCATGCGGCCCTGCGCGGCCAGGGCCGCCTCGGCATGGCCCGAATGGGTGGTGTCGTGCAGCGGCTCGGTCTGCACCGCCTCAAGCCGCAGCATGTCGATGCCGAAGCCTGCGTCGATCTCGTCCAGCTTCATCGCCAGCAGCGGGCGGATGCGGTCCGCCTCGCGCGTGGGACGGGCCAGCCCGACGGTGACGGCCCCCATCGTGCCATCGGCGCGAAACGCCTGCAGCCGCACCGCCCGCGCGCCCAGGCCGCGGTCGCGCAGCAGGGTGCACAGCCGCGGGATCAGCCGGTCCAGCGCGGCCAGAATGTCGCCCTGCAGCCCGATCGGCTCGGGCAGGGTCAGGCGGGTGGCCAGCGCGGTGTCGGCGCGCGCGGGGCTGATCGGTTCGGGCGCGGACCCCAGCGCCTGATCCAGCCGCTGCACCAGCCCGATGCCGAACCGCCGCGCCAGCGCCGCGCGCGGCTGGCCCGCCAGATCGCCGATCCGGCGCAGGCCGAGGCGCGACAGTTTTTCAATCGTCTCGGCCTCAAGCCGCAGGGCGGTGACGGGCAGCGGATCAAGCACCGTGCGGGTCTGGCCGGGGGCGGCGATGCGGTGGCGCGGGGCCTGCACATGATCGCGGATCGGGGTTGCTCCGCCGCGCTCCCAATGCCGCCGCTTGATCGCACGCGACCGGGTGGCGCGCGCTTCCTGGTCGATGGCGTCGCCGCTGCGGGTATGGCCCGCCGCCCCCCCGGCAAACCGCGCCAGCGCCCAGGCCGCGCCGGGCGTGTCGGCGATGCCGCATTGCACGCTCAACCCGTGGCGGGCGCAATCCGCGCCGATCCGGTCGATCAGCGCCTCTTCACCGCCGAACAGATGCGCGCAGCCGGTGATGTCCAGCATCAGCGCATCGGGTGGCTGTTCGGCCACCCAGGGTGAAAACTGCGTCGCCCAGCGGCGCAGCGTGGCCAGAAACGCCGCCTCGGCCTGTGGGTTCTGCAACCGGGTCATCAGGCCGGGACAGACCGCCATCGCATCGCGCAGCGGCTGACCGGGGCGCAGCCCGGCCGCGCTGGCGGCCTGCGACAGCGCGGCGATCACCTGCATCTGCCCGGTATCGCGCAGCACCGCAAAGGGCACCGACCAGTCCGGCACGCGCAGCGCGCGCAGCAGACGTTCGGCACCCAGACGCGGAAACCAGAGTGAGAGCGCGCGTTTGCGGGACATGGGGCAGCAGGCATGTTCTTTTTTTGTTCTGGTACTGCCGCGCGTGATTCGAGTCCATGCCCCCTGTGACCCTGATCGCCGGTTAATGGGGTGACGTGATGGGGCGGTGATGGTGGGGTGGCACCCACCCTACGTGGTGTCAGCCGCAGGGGAACGGCATGGTCTCGCACCCGCGCCATGCGCAACCCCGTGACCGGGCGGTTGCATCCGCTGCGGGTTTGGCTAACGGTATCCCCGACCGCAATTTGGAGGAAAAGCATATGCGCACCAAAGCCGCCGTGGCCCTTGAGGCCGGCAAGCCGCTGGAAATCATGGAAGTGAACCTGGAAGGCCCCAAGGCGGGCGAGGTTCTGGTGGAAATAAAGGCCACCGGCATCTGCCACACCGACGAGTTCACCCGCTCGGGCGCGGACCCCGAGGGGCTTTTTCCGGCCATCCTGGGGCATGAGGGCGCCGGCGTGGTGCTGGAGGTGGGCGAGGGCGTGACCACGCTCAAGCCCGGCGATCACGTGATCCCGCTGTATACGCCCGAATGTCGGCAGTGCTATTCCTGCCTGTCGGGCAAGACCAACCTGTGCACCGCGATCCGGGGCACGCAGGGGCAGGGCCTGATGCCCGATGGCACGACGCGGTTTTCGATGCTGGATGGCACGCCGATCTATCACTACATGGGCTGCTCGACCTTCGCCAATCACACGGTCATGCCGGAAATCGCGCTGGCCAAGGTGCGCGATGACGCGCCCTTCGACAAGATCTGCTATATCGGCTGCGGCGTGACCACCGGCATCGGCGCTGTGATCAACACCGCAGGCGTTGAAATCGGCTCGACGGCGGCGGTGTTCGGACTTGGCGGGATCGGGCTGAACGTGATCCAGGGCCTGCGCATGGCGGGTGCCGACATCATCATCGGGGTGGACCTGAACGACGCCAAGGAAGAGATGGCGCGCAAGTTCGGCATGACGCATTTCATCAACCCTTCGAAGGTCGAGAATACCGTGGCCGAGATCGTCAGGCTGACCCAGCGTGGCAACGATCATATCGGCGGCGTCGACTACAGTTTTGACGCCACCGGCAACGTCAAGGTGATGCGCGACGCGCTGGAATGCTCGCACCGTGGCTGGGGCGTTTCGGTGATCATCGGCGTGGCACCTGCGGGGGCCGAGATTTCCACCCGCCCGTTCCAGTTGGTCACCGGCCGCGTCTGGAAGGGCACGGCGTTCGGCGGGGCCAAGGGCCGCACCGACGTGCCGAAATTCGTCGATTGGTACATGGATGGCAAGATCGAGATCGACTCGATGATCACCCACACCATGCCGCTGGAGCAGATCAACGAGGCGTTTGACCTGATGCACAAGGGCGAGTCGATCCGCTCGGTCGTGATGTATTGAACAGGCAGGCGGGGTGGGCACAATTGCCCACCCCGCAACAGGGGCCATGGCGCTGATCATCCGATCCTACACACCAGCCGATGCGGACGCGGTGCAGGCGATGCTGATGCCCGTGTTCCGCGCGGGCGACACCTATTCCATCGACACGGATATTTCCGCCCCGGCGGCGCTGGCCTATTGGACGGGGGCAGGGCGTCGGGTTTTCGTGGCAAATGCGGATGCCGTGGCGCTGGGCACCTATTACATCACGCGCAATCAGGGTGGCGGCGGGGCGCATGTGTGCAACTGCGGCTTTGTCACCGATGCCGCCGCACGCGGGCGCGGCGTGGCGCGGGCGATGCTGGATCATGCGGTGTCTACCGCCCGCGACATGGGTTTTCGCGCAATGCAGTTCAATTTCGTGGTGTCCACCAACACCCGCGCGATCGCGATCTGGCAGGGGGCCGGGTTTGACATCGTGGGGCGCTTGCCCGGTGCCTTCCGGCATCCCGATCACGGGTATGTCGACGCGCTGGTGATGTATCGCGACCTGACCGCAGAATGAAAAACGCCCGCCGGTTGGGGCGGGCGTTTCCGGAATTCCGTGACAGTGCCGATCAGCGACGGATGCCCAGACGCTTGATCAGGTCCTGATAGCGGCCTTCGTCCTTGGCGCGCAGGTAGTCCAGCAGCTTGCGGCGCTGGGCAACCATCATCAGCAGGCCGCGACGGCCATGGTTGTCTTTCTTGTGGGTCTTGAAGTGCTCGGTCAGCGTTGCGATGCGCGAGGTCAGGATCGCAACCTGCACCTCGGGCGAGCCTGTGTCGCCTTCTTTGGTGGCGAAATCGGCGATGACCTTGGCTTTTTCTTCTACGGTAATCGACATCGGGGTCTCCTGTCTAAAGGGTTCAGGGCACAAGCCGGGATGTCGTCCAGCAGGGTCCTATGGAGCATCCGCACCGAAAAGGGATTCCCAGTGCAGATGCGCGCGTATAGGGGATATCGGCGCGGATGAAAAGAGCCTAGCGCGTGCGCAGCAGTTGCAGAACCTGCTGGCTGGGATAGCCATCAGGCGTCACTCCGACCGACCGCTGAAAGGCCTGGATCGCGGCCACGGTGTTGGGGCCCGCGATACCGTCGATCTTTTCGATCTCGAAACCGCGCCGTTGCAGCAGGCGCTGCATGTCCTGGCGCTGCTCGAAATTCAGCGGATCATACCCGCGCGGCCAGGGTGTCTGTATCTCTTGCCCGCCTGCGATGCGGTCGCCCAGATGGCCGACGCCGATGGCATAGGCATCGGCATTGTTGTAGCGTTTGATCACGTTGAAATTGTCGAACACCATGAAGGCCGCGCCCTGTGTGCCCGCCGGCAACAGGATGCGCGCCGATCCGTGATTGGGCACCGCGCGGCCATTCATGGCCACCACACCCTGCGCGGCCCAGTCCGAGGGCATCCGCTTGGCATCGGTGGGGCTGAACCCCTGCGGCAGGCGCACCTCGACCCCCCAGGGCTGGCCCTTTGTCCATCCGAACCGCTTGAGATACGCGGCGGTGGACGCCAGCGAGTCCGCCGGGTTGTCCGACCAGATGTCGCGCCGCCCGTCGCCGGTGATATCCACCGCATAGGCCAGATAGGACGTGGGAATGAACTGCGTGTGGCCCATCGCGCCCGCCCATGATCCCTTCATGTCGCGTGGGGCCACATCGCCCGATTGCAGGATCTGCAGGGCGGCCAGCAACTGCTTTTCAAAGAACGCGCCGCGCCGCCCGTCATAGGCCAGCGTCGCCATCGCCTCGATCACGTCCAGCGTGCCGCGCCGCTCGCCATAGTAGCTTTCCAGCCCCCAGACGGCAGTGACCACTTCCTTTTCCACACCATAGGTGCGTTCGATCTGCTCCAGCACGCGGTTGTTGGCCCGCAGGGCCCGCTGGCCCTTTTCCACCCGGTCCGAGGAGACGGCGAAATCCAGATAATCCCATATCTGGCGCTTGAACTCGGCCTGATTGCGATCTTTCGAGATCACATCGGCGTTGTAGCGCACCCCGCTAAAGGCGTTGTTGACGACAGAAGGCGAGATGCCCTGCGCAATGGCGCGGGCCTTGTACTGCTCGACCCAGCGCTGGAATGCGGGATCTTCGGGTGACAAAGGTGTTTCCGTTGTCTGGCCGGATGGCCGCGCTTCCGGTCGCGTCGACTGACCCGTCTGCGATATGTTCGCCGAAGGCCGCGCCTCGGGCCGCAGCGATTCTGCCACCGGACTGGCGCAGCCGGGCCCGATCCCCAGAGACAAACCTATGATCGCAGGCATATAAAACCGATTTCGCATTGCTCGCCCCTATTGTTTTATTCTTGGGAACAAAACTAGCGCGATTGCGGTCTTGCGAAAAGCCATCTTGCAAGGCAGAGCAGGGTCTGCGCGGAACCCTGCCCCATGCCTTGGAACTGGCTGGTTTACTTGCCCGCCGCGCGCTTGAACGCGTCGCGCCCGCGCATCGCCTTGCCGTAGGTCAGCAGACGTTCGTCCTCGATCGGGAATTTCGCCGAGAACGCCCAGTTCAGGCAATGCGCCGCGACAATGTCGGCGATCGTCATCGTGTCGCCCATCAGGAATGGTCCCTCAAGGCACTCGGCCAGCCGCTTGCTGTTGCGCTCGAACTCCCACATCAGGGATGGCTTGATCGCAGGCACGCGCCGGTCCTCGGGCAGAACAAAGCTGTGGCGCGCGGCGGTCCACAGCACCGCGTCGATCTCGTCCAGCACCATATGCATCAGCCCGTCCTGCCGCGCCCGTGCAATCGTGCCTGCCGGATGGGTCAGCGCGCCATGCTTGCCGGCCAGATAGGTCAGGATCGCGGTCGAATCCGTCAGGACATCGTCGCCCACGCGGAGCGCGGGGATCTTGCCCGAAGGGTTGGCCGCCATCGCCTCGGGCGAGTGCGGCTTGCACTCGATATGGTCGTAGTCCTGCCCCAGCTCCTCCAGCGTCCAGATGACGCGAAAAGCGCGGCTCTGCACCCCGCCGATAACCGTATACATGGCGTTTCCCCTCTGTTCATTTTCAGCGGCAGGTAAGCGCAGATCGCAGCGAATTGCCAGAGGGTGCGGTGTGACGCCGCGTCAGATCATCCGCGCATCAACGCAGGCAGATCGCCGGTCAGACCCGCCGCCCGCCGCATCAGCCCACGGCGCAATCCGGGCAGGGCGTTGACCGCGCCCATGCCGGTGTCGCGCGCCAGGCGCAGCAGCGGGTTGTCGTTGGAAAACAGCCGGTTGGTCAGGTCGGTGGTCATCGCCAGCGCGGTGATGTCCGCCCGCCGCCACCCGGCATACCGTTCCAGCACCAGCGGGCTGGCAATATCCTCGCCGCGCATCCGGGCCTCGGTCAGCACCTGCGCAAGGGCTGCCACATCGCGGAACCCCGCGTTCAGTCCTTGTCCTGCGATGGGATGCATTCCGTGCGCCGCATCCCCGATCAGGGCAAGCCGGTCGGCGATGAACGCGTTGGCCACGGTCAGGTTCAGCGGATAGCTGAACCGCTTGCCGGCCAGGCTGATCTGCCCAAGGAACGCGCCAAAGCGCGGGCGCAGCACCTCAAGAAACGCATCATCGTCCAGCGCCATGAACCGCGCGGCGGTGTCATGGGTTTCCGACCAAACGATGGACGACCGGTTGCCCGGCAGCGGCAGGATCGCCAGCGGCCCGGGTGGCATGAAGAACTGATGCGCGATGCCGCCATGCGGTTTTTCATGCTCGATGGCACAGACCAGCGCGGTCTGCCCGTAATCCCAGCCGCTGCGCCGGATGCCTGCCCGCACGGCAGTGCCCGAGGCGCGGCCATCCGCCCCCACCAGCAGCCTGCCGCGCAAGACCCGCCCCGAGGCCAGCGTGACCGTCACGCCCTGCGCGTCCGCGTCCTGCGCGACAACCGTTTCGTCATTGAGCGGGGAAATGCGGTTCGTGGCCGCCATCCCGTCCAGCAACGCACGGCGCAGATGCCGGTCCTGCAGCATGTGGCCCATCGGACCTTCCTCAAGCTCGGCATGATCGAAATGCAGGTAGAAGGGCGACAGCGGCCCCTCGCCCGCGCGGCCATCGCTGACCTTGATCTCCAGCATCGGCTGGGCGTGTTCGGCCACCGCGTCCCAAAGGCCCAGGTGGCGCAGCATCCGCACCGACCCCAGCGCCAGCGCATAGGCCCGCCCGTCGAATTCCGCATCCTGCAAAGCCGCCTTGGGCTGCGCGTCGATCACCGTCGACGAAAGCCCCGCCTGCGCTGCGGCCAGTGCCAGGGCCGGGCCATTCAGCCCGCCGCCGACGATCAGGATATCGCTGTCATATGTCATGGCCCAAGTATGCGCGCCCAATCGGGATTGTCCATGCGCCTCTGTGCCGCTACCGTCGCGACAAATCGTGACAAACGGGGGACACAGAACATGGACGAGTGGCTGACGACAAGCGCCGCCGAGCTGGGGCGCGCGATCGAGGCTGGCAAGATCGACCCGGTCGACCTGACCGAGGCTTTTCTTGCGGCAATCGACGCGCATGAGCATACGCCGCGCATCTATGCCCGCCTCACCGCTGACCGCGCGCGGGCCGAGGCACGCGCTGCCAGCGACCGCGCAAAGGCCGGTCTGCGCCGCTCGCCCCTGGATGGCGTGCCGATCAGCTGGAAAGACCTGTTCGACACGGCGGGCGTGGCGACCGAAGCCGGCAGCGCCCTGCTCAAGGGCCGCGTGCCGGACCGCGATGCCTGGGTGCTGCGCAACGCCACCGCCGCGGGGCTGGTATGTCTGGGCAAGACCCACATGACCGAACTGGCGTTTTCCGGGCTGGGGGTAAACCCTGTCACTGCCACGCCGCCCAATGTCAACGACCCCGCGCTGGCCCCCGGCGGCTCGTCCTCCGGTGCGGCCACCTCGGTGGCCTTTGGGCTGGCCGCGGCGGGCATCGGCAGCGACACCGGCGGATCGGTGCGCGTGCCCGCGGCTTGGAACGATCTGGTAGGGCTGAAAACCACCGCCACCCGGCTGTCACTGCAGGGCGTCGTGCCGCTGGCGGAAAAGTTCGACACCATCGGCCCGCTGACCCGCACGGTCGAGGATGCCGCCTTGCTGCTCGCCGTGATGGAGGGCGCGCGCCCGGCCGACCTGCACGATGTCTCGCTCAAGGGCATGCGACTGGCCGCCCTGCAAACCAGCGTCATCCCGGATGTCCGCGATGCGCCGCTGGCCGCCTACAACGAGGCTGTGGCACGGCTGGAAAAGGCCGGGGCCACGGTGGAACCCGTCGAATCGCCCGAACTGGCCGAGGCGATGACACTGGCGCCGGTGCTTTACACCGCCGAGGCCTATGGCCGCTGGCGCGAAACGATAGAGGCCGCGCCCGACCTGATGCACGAACAGGTGCGCGAACGCTTCCGCTCAGGGGCGAATTTCTCGGGGCCCGATTATGTCGAGGCCTGTGTGAAACTCGAACGCTACCGCGCCCGGTGGCAGGCCCGCATGGCCGGGTTCGACGCGGTGATCTGCCCCACGACACCCAACCTGCCGCCCGACGTGGCGCGGCTGCAATCCGAGGGTGACTATTTCGTCACCGAGAACCTGCTGACCCTGCGCAACACCCGCGTGGGCAACCTGATGGGGCTCTGCGCCACGACCCTGCCCACCGGCACACCGGGCTGCGGGATCATGTTCATGGCCCCGCAGATGACCGAAGAGCGATTGCTGCGCCTGTCTGCCGCCGCGGAACAGGCGCTGGCATAGGTCCAGCCCTTCATCTTGCCAGGTAAACTCCCGCCGGAGGCTCCGACAGGGGCCACCGGCGCACCGCGCCGACAAGGCCACACCATCGCCACAGGCGGTCCGAGACGGTGGCCCTGGCCACCGGCGAGACAGGCTGCGCGCGGCGCGGCCGCGCTCCTTTGGGTCGCGCCCCTTGATTCCTTTGTCATCCGCGCCGATTTCCTGTACCACGCCGCCCTGACACGAAGGACCAGCGCGCCATGACCGAAATCACACCAACCGCCCCCGTCACGCAGGATGTGCTGACGATCCCCCGCAAGATGGCCGAGCGGCCGGTCAACCTTGTCGGTCTGACCCGCGACCAGATGCGCGCGGCGCTGATCGAGATCGGCACACCCGAAAAGCAGGCGAAGATGCGGGTGAACCAGCTTTGGCAGTGGCTCTATCACTGGGGTGTGCGCGATTTCGACGCCATGACGAACCTGTCCAAGGAGTATCGCGCGAAACTGGCCGAGAATTTCACCATCGCCCTGCCCGAGGTGGTCTCGCGCCATGTCAGCGCGGATGGCACCCGCAAGTACCTGATCCGCATCGCCGGCGGGCACGAGGTCGAGGTGGTCTATATCCCCGAGGAGGATCGCGGCACGCTGTGCATCTCGTCGCAGGTGGGCTGCACGCTGACCTGTTCGTTCTGTCACACCGGCACGCAGAAACTGGTGCGCAACCTGACCGCGGGCGAGATCGTGGGCCAGATCATGCTGGCGCGTGATGATCTGGGGCAATGGCCCGAACCGGGGCAGGGCACCGGCGACAACGGCCCGCGCCTGCTGTCCAACATCGTTCTGATGGGCATGGGCGAGCCGCTGTACAATTTCGAGAACGTCCGCGACGCGATGAAGATCGCGATGGATGGCGAAGGCATCGCCCTGTCGCGGCGGCGCATCACCCTGTCCACCAGCGGCGTCGTGCCGGAAATCGCCCGCACCGCGCAGGAAATCGGCTGCATGCTGGCGGTCAGCTTTCACGCCACCACCGATGATGTGCGCGACCGCCTGGTGCCGATCAACAAGCGCTGGAACATCTCCACGCTGCTGGACGCCCTGCGCGCCTATCCCAAGGCCAGCAATTCCGAGCGCATCACCTTTGAATATGTCATGCTGAAAGACGTGAATGACAGCGACGCGGATGCCCGGCGGCTGGTCAAGCTGATTCAGGGCATCCCGGCCAAGATCAACCTGATCCCGTTTAACGAATGGCCCGGCGCGCCTTATCAGCGCAGCGACTGGGCGCGGATCGAGAAATTCGCCGACATCCTGTACAAGGCCGGATACGCCAGCCCCATCCGCACCCCGCGCGGCGAGGACATCATGGCCGCCTGCGGGCAGCTCAAATCCGCCACCGAGCGCGCGCGCAAGTCCCGCGCCCAGATCGCGGCGGAAACCGGTGCGCAGCCCTGATCGCATGCCCGGGTTTGCCTCTTTGCCACAGCCAACTGCTGCTGACGGGTCGACACGCCTGATCGGGGTCGAGATCGAGTTCGGCGGCCTGCCCGAGGATCGCGTGGCACAGATCGTCACCGACACTCTGGGCGGTGCGGCGCAGCAGGGCGATGGCCCGTTCTGGACCGTAACCGACAGCGCCATCGGCAAGGTCGAGGTCTATCTGGACACCGCCCTGCGCAAGGCCCAGCGGACGGCGCTGCGCGACGAGTTGCTGCGCCTCGGGCGCGAGGTGATCCCGGTGGAGCTGGTGACCGAACCGCTGGACATGGACGGGATGGCCCATCTGCAAACCCTGGTCGAGGCGCTGCGCGATGCCGGCGCCATGGGCAGCGGTGCGGGGTTGGCCTATGGGTTCGGCATCCATTTCAACGTCCAGATCGCCTCGGACGACGTGGCAGACATCCGGCGGCCCCTGCTGGCCTATGCACTGATCGAGGACTGGCTGCGCGACAGCATGCCAATCGATGACACGCGCCATGTCCTGCCCTTTACCGATCCCTATCCCACCTCCTTCGTGCGGGCATTGGTCAAGGCAGGACAGGTCGGCCTGTCCGATCTGATCGCGATCTATCTTGATCATTGCCCCTCGCGGAACTTTGGCCTCGACATGCTGCCGGTCTTTGCCCATCTGGCGCCCGAAAGGGTGAAGGGCGCGTTGGGCGAAGCCACATCGGCGCGGCCCACATTCCACTTTCGCCTGCCCGATTGCCGGATCGACGAGGCCGAATGGGGCCTGCCCGATGAATGGCTGCGTTGGGTCACGGTCGAGCGTGTGGCGCAGGACGACGCGCTGCTGGCCCGGCTGGCCAACGCATGGCAGGACGGGCACGGGTCGATTACCCTGTCGCGCGAACCCTGGGCCACGCGCTGCGGCGAGATCCTGCACAGGGCCGGGATATCGGCATGAGCCGTCCTGTCATCGGTGTCACGACCTCGAACCGGTCGGGGTGGCGCATCTTTCCGCTGGTGGCCTTCAACCTGTGGCTGGCGGGGGGGCGTGGCCTGCGTTGGGGCGCGGGGCGCGCTGCCGATCTTGGCGACGTGGATGGCGTGATCATCGGCGGGGGCGACGATATCTCGCCCGATCTTTACGGCGGCAAGCTGGTCACCTCGGCCCGTCTGGACCCCGAGCGTGACGCGCTGGAGCGGGGGTTGATCGAGGATGCGCTGGCGCGGGGCATACCGGTTCTGGGCATCTGCCGGGGCAGCCAGATGCTGAACGTCGCGATGGGCGGGTCGCTGCATCAGGATGCCTATGGCGTCTATCGTGACAGCCGGTTTGTCCGCACGATCCTGCCCCGCAAGACTGTGCAGGTCGCACCGGATACGCGACTGGCCGACATCAGCGGCACCCAAAAGATGCGCGTCAATGCGCTGCACAGTCAGGCGGTCGAGGATCTAGGCGATGGTCTGCGCGTTGCGGCCACTGATCTGGGCGGCATGGTGCAGGCTGTGGAACGTGTCAGCGATCCTTTTGCCGTCGGCGTGCAATGGCACCCCGAGCATTTGTTCTATGCCCGCCGTCAACGCGCGCTGTTCCGGGCGCTGGTGACCGCCGCCCATGCGCGTCGTGCGGGGGCGGCACAGATCGGGGCCGTCGGCCACGATGCATGCAACGGTTGAAACTGGTAAACAAAACCCGGCATTTGCCCTGAAATCACCCAGATCGTGAACAATCCCCGCCATGATCCGCGGTCATCGTTTCCTTACAGGCAACGCATGAAAGGTATCGCCCATGTTTATCGGCAAAGATCAGGTAGCCACCGCGCAAGTGCGGGATTTCGTAACCGTCGAGCGGCGGAAATCGCTGTCGGACCGCGAGTGGAAGCACCGGCTGGCAGGCTATGGCTATGACCTGCGCAAGGCGGGCACTTGCCTGAAACTGGTGACATTGCCGCACGGCGTCGAGGTCTGCGACCTGCCGCTGGAACGCCCGGTCGAGTGACGCAGGCGCTGTGCCGGGCGCGCGTCAGCGCCCGGGAATGTCGCCGCGCGGGCTGGTCTCGCCCCAGTCGTTGATGATCGCCAGCGCCTCGTCCGCGGTTTCGACAAAGCGGAACAGGTCCAGGTCATCGGGGCTGATCGTGCCGGCCTCGGCCAGCGCGTCCCAGTTGATGATCTTTTCCCAGAACGCCCGCCCGAACAGCAGGAACGGCACCCGCCGCATCCGTCCGGTCTGGATCAGGGTCAGGGATTCGAACATCTCGTCCAGCGTGCCAAAGCCGCCGGGAAAGACGCAGACCGCGTTGGCGCGCATCAGGAAATGCATCTTGCGGATGGCGAAATAGTGAAAGTTGAAACACAGGTCAGGCGTGACATACTCGTTCGGGGCTTGTTCATGCGGCAGCACGATGTTCAGCCCGATGGAAATGCCACCCGCTTCGGCCGCGCCGCGGTTGCCGGCCTCCATCACGCCGGGGCCGCCGCCGGTGCAGATGATGTTCTTGTGCCCGCCGGTGTTCAGGGAGGCCTCGGTCACAAGGCGGGCAAACTTGCGCGCCTCCTCGTAATACTCGGCCAGACCGGCCAGCGTTTCGGTGCGCGCGCTGTCACGGTCGTCAGGTGACGGGATGCGCGCGCCGCCGAACAGCACCACGGTGGACTCGACGCCGTATTCGTCCAGCATCATCTGCGGTTTGAGCAGTTCAAGTTGCAGGCGCACCGGGCGCAGTTCGTCACGGCACAGGAATTCGTCATCGGCAAAGGCCAGACGATAGGCCGGCGCGCGCGTCTGCGGGGTATCCGGCACTTCGCGGGCGGTGGCTCTGTCGGTGCCGGCATCGCGGAACGGGCTGCGGCGGTCGTCTTTCATCAAGGGCTATCCTGCATGTTCATTGCTTAATGCTGGCCTATCGGGTTTTTCGGGGCTTGGCCAGAACGCGGGTGGGACAGGCGGTGCCTGCAACCCGCGCATTGCGTGCGACCGCGCCTGCCCTTATAGCGCTGGGTCAACCGAAATGCCCAACGAGGGAGACGCCCGATGTCCAACGCCCAACTCGAAGCCGCCATC
Organism: Lacimonas salitolerans; assembly: GCF_042677865.1. NCBI lineage: Bacteria > Pseudomonadati > Pseudomonadota > Alphaproteobacteria > Rhodobacterales > Paracoccaceae > Lacimonas > Lacimonas salitolerans. The sequence goes on from NZ_JBHUDD010000058.1 coordinate 25,125, forward strand.
GAAGCCGCGTGGGACGCGCGCGATACCATCACGCCCGCGACCACCGGCGAAACCCGCGAGGCGATCGAGGACACGCTTGACGCGCTGGACTCCGGCACGCTGCGCGTTGCCGAACGTCAGGAGAACGGTGACTGGCGCGTGAACCAGTGGGCGAAAAAGGCCGTGCTGCTGGGGTTCCGGATCAAGGATATGGAGGTTCAGGCCGGCGGCCCGCAGGGCGGCGGCTGGTGGGACAAGGTGGACAGCAAGTTCGCCGGCTGGGATGCGGCACAGTGGAAGGACGCAGGCTTTCGCGCGGTGCCCAACTGCATCGTGCGCAAATCCGCCTATATCGCGCCGGGCGTCGTGCTGATGCCGTCCTTCGTGAATCTTGGCGCCTATGTGGACAGCGGCACGATGGTCGATACATGGGCCACCGTGGGAAGCTGCGCACAGATCGGCAAGGGCGTGCACCTGTCGGGCGGCGTTGGGATCGGCGGCGTGCTGGAGCCGATGCAGGCCGGCCCGACGATCATCGAGGACAACTGTTTCATCGGTGCGCGCTCGGAGGTGGTCGAGGGCTGCATCATCCGCGAGGGCTCGGTCCTGGGGATGGGCGTCTATATCGGCAAGTCGACCAAGATCATCGACCGCGACACCGGCGAGGTCATGTATGGCGAGGTGCCGCCCTATTCGGTGGTGGTGTCCGGTTCGATGCCGTCCAAGAACGGCGTGAACCTGTATTGCGCGGTGATCGTCAAGCGGGTGGACGAGCAGACCCGCAGCAAGACAGGCATCAACGAGCTGCTGCGCGACTGATCCGCACGAAACGAGGCAAACAAGGGAGATCGGTATGAAACGGGTCAAGGATATGGTGGCTGCGGCCAACGAGGTGGTGGACCATGCGCCCGCCGCCGAGATGCTGGACCTGCATGGCGACGAGGCGGTGACCTTTGTCGATCTGCGCGACCCGCGCGAGCTGGAGCGTGAAGGCATGATCCCCGGGGCGTTCCATTGCCCGCGCGGGATGCTGGAATTCTGGATCGACCCCGAAAGCCCCTATGCCAAGCCGCAGTTCCAGTCCGGCAACCGCTTCGTGTTCTACTGCGCATCGGGCTGGCGCTCGGCCCTGTCGGCGCAGGTGGCGCAAGAGATGGGCCTGACCGTCAGTCACATCACCGACGGGTTTTCGGGCTGGAAGCAGGCCGGCGGCCCTGTGGGCGAAAAGCCACAGAAACCCGCCCGCTGAAAGGGTCGACATGACCAAGGAAAAGAAGCCGCAGCAGGTCTACACGCTGGTGGTGCAACTGGGGCGCAAGGCCGGTGACGGCCTGCCCGATGGTGCGACTGGGGCGGGGCTGGTATGCTATGCCAGCGGCGTGGACGAGGCCGAAGCGGTGCGCGAAACCGTGGCGATCCTGAAACAGGCCGACGCGGCCCCGCTGGACGTGACCGGCCACGGCACGCTGGACGAGCGGCTGGAGGCGGGTGACGAGATCGACGCCGACGAACGCGCGCTGATGGATCGTGCGCTGGCCGAGAACGCGGTGATCGTGGCCCAGATGACGCCGTTCTACGACTAGGCCGCGCGGCTTTCGGCCAGCGTGATCGCCTCGAACGGTTGCAGGACCGGATAGGTGGACAACGCATGTTCGGGCAGGGTGTTGCGGTCAAGCGCGGCTAGCAGGCTGGCGGCCAGCATCACCGGCTTGCGGCGGATGCGCCCGATGAACAGGGATTCCAGCGGCGCGCCTGCGGCGCTGACCGCCTCGCAGCCCGGCAGGATCAGGCCGTGATAGGCCACTGTGATGCCGCCGCTGGCATAGAGCGCCGAAACCCCGTTCACCAGATGCCGTGCAGGCACCAGAACCCTTTCGCGGCCGAACATGTATTCCACCTCGGACCCGCCGATGACCAGCCGCTGATCGGGGGCCACAAGGATGTCGCGGCGCAATCCGAAATAGGGCGCGCGCAGGCGGATCGGGCGGAACGAGCCGCGCGCGGGCACTACACGGCGCAGGGTGTGCAGCACCGGCACGCCCTCGCCCGTGGCCGAAGTGACCACGTCGCCGCGTTTCAACTGCGCCACCTCGCGCGGGCCCCATGGGGTTGCGATGGGCACATGGGCGGTGATGGCCGGGGTCGGGCCGATGGGTTCGATCGCGGTCGACACGGCCATGAACCGAACGTGCCGGTCCAGACGGCGTTGCAACGGATCGGCCATCATCTTGCGCAACTCGCACAGCGGCAGGGGGCTTGGGCTGGCCATGTCGACCATGGCGATATGGCCCGTCCCCACATGCTCCAACGCCAGCCGTGCCCATCGCGCGGGCGCATCCCAGCTGTAGGTGATGCGCAGGGTTTCGCCTGCGCCCACACCATCAAGCCGCGCCACGGCGTGCAGCAGATCGCCGCCAAGCCCCATCACCAGAACGACGCCGCCATCGGGGATGGACTGTACCGACAGGCTGCAATTCCACGGCGGACCGCCACGATAGGACAGCAGTTGCAGCGGGCGGCCATCGCTGGCCAGATGCGTTTCGATCAGGATCGAGCCGCGCACAAGCAGCCCGTCGTCGGCGATCCGCGCAGTGGGTGCGCGGCCCGCGTCGCAGCCAAGGCCGGATTTCGAGAACCGGTGATCGGCGTGATCGGTCAGCGCGATCCAGGCCATTATGCGACCCGCCGTTCCGCCATCCACAACCGCGCCTCGTGCGCGCGCAGGGTGCGCCGGGCGGCAGGGCTGTAGCCGGTGCCGGTTTCAGGGTCGAGCTCTGGAAACAGCGCGCAGATCTCGGCCAGCGTATCGGGAGCAAAGCTGTGCGCGGCCTGCGGACCGGGCAGGAAGCTTTCGGTTTCCAGCCCTTCCGAGATCACCACCTGATGACGGTCGAACATCAGGTGGCAGTATTCGACCATGCCGCCCTCGATCCGGCGCACGGACCGGTCGTTCACCAGATGCTTGGCGGCGATCAGAACCTCGGGTTCGGCAAACAGCAACTCGGCCAGCGCATCGCGGATCAGAATCCTGTGTTCAGGTGATACCCACAACTCCTCATGCGTGCCAAAGGCACCGGCCCGGATGCAGATCGGGGCGAACTGCCCGGTGGCGGGCACCGTGCGGCTGCCGACCCAGCGCAGGGGCTGCGGCCCGTCATCGCGGGTCATCACCATGTCACCACGCGTCAGCCAGTCCACCGGCACCTGACCCGACGGCGTCAGGATCAGAGTGCCTGCCACGAAACAGGGGATCGAGTTTATGGTGACAAAGCCGGTATCTGTCTGGCCCGTGCTGCTTTGGACCTTGTAGGTGAAATTCACCGTCTCGACGTCGCCGTCACCCGTGGTGGTCAGCGTGCCATCGGCATTCAGCGTCACGCTCTGCCCGGTGCCCAGCGTGATCGTGCTGCCGGCCACCACCGCCTGACCGTTGATATGGGTGATGGTCAGGCTGCCGCCGGTGACGTTGACGTCATTGGCCAGCACATCGGTGGTGACGGACCCGTTGGGATAGATGGTGCCGGTGTCGGCCCGTGCAACCAGCGTGGTCTGCACCGAATCCGCGGCGATCAGCAGGGTAGAATCGTAATTGGCGTCCAGCACATCGGCGATGCCGATGCGGATCGAGTTGACCTGCCCGGAGTTCACCGGGATGGTCAGGGTCATCGTGACCGTGAACCCGTCCATCTCGGTGTTGTAGTCGCTGTTCATGTTGCTGACGAACAGGTTTGTGTTGGAACCTGCGTTCAGGTTGTTGGGGTCGATATCGCCATCACCCACCTCAAGATCCACCTGAGACCCGTTGATCCAGACACCGACGAAATCCTGATAGATGCCAGTGGCGTATTCGGGATACTCCTCGGACGCGAATACGAACTGCATCGTCATCACATCGCCGGTGGGGATGAAATCGACATCCATGTAGGACGCATCAAAGGTCGATGCGCCGGCCGCCTGATTGAACTGGCTGACCCCGTTCGGCCCGCTGGAACTGGTCGTGGTGCTGTTGCTCTGGTTTGCCTGGCCGGGATTCCACCAGAAACCGGGGCTGTTGGTGAACCCCTCCAGATCGCCGGTCGAGAACATCACGCCCCGGTCGCTGGGCGTGACCCCGGGCGAGACGCTGTCGCCATTCGTGAAGATGCCCGATGAATCGCGGTCGCCGGTGTACGAGGCGCTGACGATCGTGACCCCGTCGCCAAACATGGTTTGCGCCATCTCGTTGGCAGATGCCCGTGTATTGATAGGAAGCTCGCATGGTGCGACCATTCTGTTGCCTCATGCCCGGGATGAGACAGGTCAAAAGACAACGCGGCAAATGGGCCACCGGCCCACAGGTTCACTCGTCAATCACGCCTTCGCGCCCGGTTTTCCGGATCATCAAAAGCAGCCCTGCCTCGGGTTTATTGTTGCCAAAACGTTAACACGGCTTTGCATGTTCTGTTAAGTCATTGACTGGGCTGGATTCGTAGAATGGGGATCGTCTTGCGGTATTTTGGCCACATTTGCGTCTGTCCTTTCTGCGCGCTACCCACAGGGAAATGCCTCGATCAGGAAAGTAGCCCATGCCCAAAGACCTGCCCGCCCGCATCGACGCCGCTGACCTGACCGCGCGGTTGATCCAATGCCCCTCGGTCACACCGGAGGAAGGCGGCGCACTGGTGCTGCTGGAGGAGTTGCTGACCGCAGCCGGGTTCACCTGCACCCGCGTTGATCGCGGCGGCGTGTGCAACCTGTTCGCGCGCTGGGGCGACAGGGGCCACGCGCGCAGCTTCGGCTTCAACGGTCATACCGACGTGGTGCCGGTGGGTGATGCCGAGGCATGGAGCAAGCCGCCGTTTTCCGGCGTGGTCGAGGATGGCGTGATCTGGGGCCGGGGGGCGACCGACATGAAGTCCGGCGTGGCCGCCTTTGTCGCCGCCGCCATCGATTTCGTGCGCGACACCCCGCCCGACGGCGCGGTGATCCTGACAATCACCGGCGATGAGGAAGCCGAAAGCATCGATGGCACCACCGCCCTTCTGGACTGGATGGCGGCCAATGAAGAACGCATGGCGGCCTGCATCGTGGGCGAGCCCACCTGCCCCGAGCGTATGGGCGACATGATCAAGATCGGGCGGCGCGGCTCGATGACCGCGCATGTGACTGTGACAGGTGTGCAGGGCCATTCCGCCTATCCGCACCGCGCCAACAACCCGCTGCCCGCCATGGCGCGGCTGATGGACCGGCTGGCCAGTCACGAACTGGATCGCGGCACCGACCATTTCGATCCGTCCACGCTGGCCGTGGTCACCATCGACACCGGCAATCCGGCCAGCAACGTGATCCCGGCGAAAACCCGCGCCACCGTGAACATCCGGTTCAACGACACCCACAGCGGCGCCAGCCTGACCGACTGGCTGCGCGCCGAGTGCGACCGCGTCGCGCAAGAGTTCGGCGTGACCGTGGACATGGGCGTGAAAATCTCGGGCGAGGCGTTTCTGACCCCGCCGGGGCCGCTGTCTGATCTGGTATCCAAGGCGGTCGAGGCGGAAACCGGCGTGACGCCGGACCTCAGCACCACGGGCGGCACTTCGGATGCGCGGTTCGTCAAGGATCACTGCCCGGTGGTGGAATTCGGGCTGGTGGGCCGGTTCATGCATCAGGTGGACGAACGCGTGCCCGCCGAACAGGTGCATCAGCTCAAATCCATCTACACCCGCATCCTGCGCGACTATTTCGCGGGCTAGCCGCGGCCTGCCGTTTTCCCGCATGACGACCCTGCGCGCCTGTGCTACGTCACCGGAATGAGCCAGCTGCCCACAAAGCCCGAGATCCTGCAATGGATCTCGGACAACCCGACCCTCACCGCGAAGCGCGATATCGCCAAGGCCTTTGGCATCAAGGGCGCTGCGCGGATCGACCTGAAGCGCATCCTCAAGGAACTTGAGGATGAGGGCCATCTGCACAAGCGCAAGAAGACCTACCGCGATCCCGACAAGCTGCCGCCGGTCAGCGTGCTGCAAGTGTCGGCCCCCGGGCTGGATGGCGATCTGTATGCCCGCCCTCTGGAGTGGCAGGGCGAGGGGAAAGAGCCGGTTGTGCTGCTGATCCCGCGCGCGTCAGACCCTGCGCTGGGGCCGGGCGACCGCATCCTAGGCCGCCTGCAAGAGGTCAAGGGCGAGGCCCACCATTACGAGGCGCGGCTGATCCGCCGCATCGGGCAGAACCCGACACGGGTTCTGGGCGTGTTTCGGGCGGGCTCCGAGGGCGGTCGCATCCTGCCCATCGACAAGGGCGACGGCAAGGAATGGCAGGTGCCCGCCGGGGCCACCGGTGGCGCGCTGGATGGCGAACTGGTCGAGGCCGAGCAGGCCGGACCGCGCGCCCGCATGGGCCTGCCGCGCGCGCGCATCGTGAACCGGCTGGGTGATCCGTCGGAACCCAAGGCGGTCAGCCTGATCGCAATCCATCAGCACGGCATTCCCGACGCCTTTCCCGACGATGTGGTGGCCGAGGCCGATGGCATGAAACCCGCGGGCCTTTCAGGCCGCGAGGATCTGCGCGACATGCCGCTGGTCACGATCGACCCCTGGGATGCGCGCGACCATGACGATGCCTGCTGGGCGCACGCCGACGATGATCCGAAAAACGAGGGCGGCCATGTGATCTGGGTCGCCATCGCGGATGTCGCCCATTACGTGCGGCCCGGCACCGCGCTGGACGCCGAGGCGCGCAAGCGCGGCAACTCCAGCTATTTTCCCGACCGTGTGGTGCCGATGCTGCCCGACCGGCTGTCGGGCGATCTGTGCAGCCTGCACGAAGGCGTGCCGCGCGCCTGTCTGGCGGTGCGGATGCAGGTGTCTGCCGATGGGACCAAGATCGGGCATCGCTTTGTGCGTGGGTTGATGCGGTCTGCCGCCTCGCTGAATTACCAGCAGGTGCAGGCCGCCCGCGACGGCACGCCCGATGACCAATGCGGTCCGCTGATGGAAACGGTGATCGACCCGCTTTATGACGCCTATCAGGCGCTGGTGTCGGCGCGGGTGCGGCGTCAGCCGCTGGAGCTGGACCTGCCAGAGCGCAAGATCGTGCTGTCGGAGGCGGGCAAGGTCACCTCGGTCGATTTTGCCGAGCGGCTGGATGCGCACAAGATGATCGAAGAGTTCATGGTGCTGGCCAATGTCGCCGCCGCCGAGGAACTGATCGCCCGCCGCTCGCCGCTGCTGTTCCGCGTGCACGAGGAACCCAGCCCCGAAAAGCTGGACGCGCTGCGCGAAACCGCGCAATCGGCGGGGCTGGTTCTGGCCAAGGGTCAGGTGTTGCACACCCAGCACCTGAACCGCCTGCTGGCGCAGGCCGAGGGCACGGATCACGACGAGCTGATCAATATCTCGACCCTGCGGGCGATGACGCAGGCCTATTACAGCCCGCAGAATTTCGGCCATTTCGGGCTGGCCTTGCAGGCCTATGCACATTTCACCTCGCCGATCCGGCGCTATTCCGACCTGATCGTGCACCGCGCGCTGATCACCGCCCATGGCTGGGGCAAGGACGGGCTGAGCCGGGACGAGATCGAAAGCCTCGAACAGACCGCCACGCATATATCCGGCACCGAGCGCCGCTCGATGGTGGCCGAACGCGACACGACCGACCGCTATCTGGCCGCATTCCTGTCCGAAAAGGTTGGCAGCACCTTTACGGGCCGCATCTCGGGGATCGCCAAGTTCGGTGTTTTCGTCAAGCTGGACGAAAGCGGCGCGGACGGGCTGATCCCGATGCGCAATCTGGGGGCCGAGTATTTCCATTTCGACCGCGACGCAGGCACGCTGATGGGGTCCGATACCGGCATCGTCATCGGGCTGGGCCAGCGCGTGCGGGTCAAGCTGGTCGAGGCCGCACCGGTGACGGGTGGCATCGCGCTGGAACTGCTGGAGCTGGACGGGGCAACCATGCCCGGTGGCGGCGGCGGTGGACGCCCTGCGCGCGGCGGGCGCGGCGGCCCGGTCAAGCGCAAGCTGGGGCAGGCCAAACGCAAGGATGCCAAGCTGAAACGCAAGATCAAGCGCAAGCCGCGCTGATTTCAGGCGCGGTAGCGCGCAGCGTGCTGCCCGGCCCACAGCCCGGTGGCGAAACAGGCGGTCAGCAGGTAGCCCCCGGTCGGGGCCTCCCAATCCAGCATTTCACCGGCGGCAAAGGTGCCAGGCCGGTCGCGCAGCATCAGCCCCGCATCCAGCGCATCGAACCGCAGGCCGCCTGCGGTGGAAATCGCATGATCCAGCGGGCGCAGCGTGGCAATGCGGATCGGCAGCGATTTCAGCGTTTGCGCCCATTGATCCATGTGTAACGCGGCGCCGCCGGTCATCTCGAAGAACAGCGCGATCTTGGCCGGGGGCAGGCGCAGCGTGTTTTTCAGCCAATGCGCCAGGCGGGCCTTGGTCTTGCCGCGCGGCAGACGCGCGCCGATGGCGTTGATGCCCAGATCGGGCAGCAGGTCGACCGTCAGCGCGGCACCTGCGCGCAGCGCGGGGGTCAGAGTATATAGCCCGCCCCCTTCAAGCCCGTGTGCCGTGATCACCGCCTCGCCGCGCGATGTGATGCCGCCCGCCTGCCATTCCACGGTCTTCAGCGGTGCGCCGAAATGCGCGGTCATGTGATCGGTCCAGGGCAAGGCCAGCGCGGCATTCGACGGCTGGAACGGGACGGTGCCATCGGTCCAGTCGGCCCACGCGCCATCCGACCCCAGCCGCGCCCAACTGGCACCGCCACAGGCCAGCACGGTAACAGCGGGGCGCAGCGTCTGTTGCCCCTCGGGGGTGTCAAAGGTCACGGCGTCCCCGTCCCACCCGGTCCAGCGCCAGCGACGGTGTAGCGTCACGCCCAGTCTGTCCAGCCGCGCCAGCCAGGCCCGCAGCAGCGGCGATGCCTTCATCGCGGTGGGGAAGACACGGCCAGATGTGCCGGTGAACACCTCTTGCCCCAGATCGCGCGCCCATGCCTGCACCTGATCGGGGCCGAACTGCGCCAGCATCGGGTGCAGATGCGGGGCGGCGCTGCCATAGGCGGCAACAAAGGCGTCAAACGGCTCGTCCTTGGTCAGGTTCAGCCCGGACTTGCCCGCCATCAGGAACTTGCGCGCCGGGCTGGGCATGGCGTCGGTCACCAAAACGCGACGCCCCGCACGGGCCAGCGCCTCGGCGGCCATCAACCCGGCAGGCCCTGCGCCTATGATCAGGGCGTCGGTCATCCGCGGCCTTCGCATTGCAGCGAAGCCTGATGTGCGGGCCTTGGCCCTTGTTGGTGTTTCATCGGTCTATCCCTTGCCCGGACCGGTATTGCACTCATCTCTTGCCGGGATGGAACAGGCGATACAAGAGACAGGGCCCGGCGGGCACCCGATTTGCGCGCTTTGTGGACGCGAGATCCCGCCCGACGTCCCGCAATCGGCGCATCATCTGATCCCGAGGCTGAAAGGCGGCAAGGGCGGGCCGGTCGTCCTGCTGCATCACATCTGCCACAAGGAAATCCATGCCACGTTGAGCGAGGCCGAGCTTGCCCGAGTCTATAACACGCCCGAGGCTTTGCGCGCACATCCGCGTTTGGCGGCCTTTGCCAAATGGGTGGCCAAGCGCCCGCCCGGCTTCCTGTCGAAAGTGCCGGGGCGGCGGCGGGGTCGGTAACCGCCGCCCGGAGACTCCAGACAGCACGATCACCCGGTCTGGCACATGACCTTGATGCCCTGCGCGATGTCGGGTTTGGCGGCCAGCGTGTCGGCGGCCAGATCGCGGGCGGTTGGCAGCAGATCCTCGGGCGCGACGATGCGGTCGATCAGGCCGAAGGCAAAGGCCTCGTCCGTGGTGATCTTTTGCCCTGCCATCAGGATCAGCTTGGCGCGGGCCGGTCCGACCAGCGCGGCCAAGCGCCCCGGGTCGGAAGGTTGCGGCAGGTAGCCCAGTTTCATCACCGGATAAAAGAACTTGGCCCCCGGCACCGCGATGCGCAGGTCACAGGCCAGCGCCATGCCGTTCGAGCCGCCCGCCAGCGTGCCGTTCAGCGCGGCGATGGTCAGGCCGGGCAAGGCGGCGATTGCGGCGGACAGACGCTCCCACAAAGGCGAGGTCGCAAGCCCGGCCTTGGCGGCCTCCAGATCGGCACCGGCGCTGAACACCTTGCCGGTGCCGGTCAGGATCAGCGCGCGGGCGGGCTGTGCCCCTTCGGCGATCTGGCACAGGCGTTCCAGCATCTCGGGCGTCAGGGAATTGGCCTTGTCTGGGCGGTTGATGGTGACGGTCCACAGGTCGCCGTCGTTGTCCAGATCGATCATGCGCCCAGCCCCAGCCGGGTGCGGATCGCCGGATCGCGCAGCGAGATTTCCTGCCCCAGCCAGTCATCGGCGTCGGGGCTGCACATCCACAGCAGACACTGCGAGGGCCATTCCGGCGGGATGTGATCGGACCAGTCCATCTGGCTCACCGGGTTGATGCCGGTCGCCTTGATCTCGCGCTGCATCTGGGTGGCCACGGTGCCGGGCGACAGGCCCATGATGCGCAGGCCCTTGTCGGCCCCTTCCAGATGGGCGGCGCGGGTCATCATCGCGGCCCCGGCCTTGGACGCGCAATAATGGCTCCAGCCTTCCAGCGGATTGTGGGCTGCGCCCGAACTGATGGTGATGATCGTGCCGCCCCCTGCCGCCTGCATCACCGGCATGGCCGCGCGCATGCCGTGGAACACGCCCTTGAGGTTGATGTCGATGGCCTGCCCCCAGCCCGCCGGGTCGGCGGTGGCGATATGGGCCACGGGTTCGATCACGCCGGCATTACCGATCAGGATGTCCAGACCGCCAAAGCGGTCTTGCGCCACCTGCACGGCGGCCGCGACCTGTTCGTAATCGGCCACGTCGCAGGGCTGGGCCACCGCTTGCGTGCCGATCTCGGCGGCCAGCCGGGTGATGTCATCGCTGCTGCGGGCGGTCAGCACCACGTTCGCGCCATGGGCGGCGAACAGCCGCGCGGTTGCTTCGCCGATACCGCGGCTGGCGCCGGTAATCAGCGCGGTCTTTCCGGAAAGGTCGGCCATCTGGCAATCTCCTGCATGCTTGGTCGTGACCGTGGTAAACCGCCTGTGTCCCCCGGTCCAGCCCGTCCCCCCTTGACCCTGAGAGGAGGAGGGCAGAAGTTGGGCTTGGGTATTCTGAGAGGGATCGAAATGGGTTTTGCAAAGACATTTGGCGGCGTCAGCGTCGCAATTGGCATGATGACCGCTCCGGCGGCCTGGGCGGATGTGACCGCAGGGCAGGTTTGGGCGGATTTCAAAGGCTATATGGAAGGGTTCGGATACAGCATCACCGCCGAAGAGGCGCAGGATGCGGGCCGTCTGACCGTGACCGGGATCAGCATGACGATGCAGATGCCCGAGGACGCCGGAACGGCCACATTCGAAGCGCCGGACATGTCCTTTACCGACAATGGCGATGGCACGGTCAGCGTGACCATGCCCGAGATGTCGACACTGGATTTCGCGGTGGACGCCGAGGACGAGGGGGATGTGTCGGGAACCATCGATTATGGTCAGACCGGATTTGCCATGACCGTATCCGGGTCGCCCGGCGACATGTTCTATGACTACAGCGCCGATGAAATGAGCGTCGCGTTGTCGTCTTTGGCCGTCGAGGGTGAGTCGGTTCAGATCGACACGGCGCAGTTCACCATCCGCGACATGCAGGGGCAAAGCACGGTCAAGCTGGATGATCTGCGTCGCGTGGCGCAGCGCATGACAATGGGCGCGCTGGCCTATGAACTGGATATGGTCAGCCCCGAGGATGACGGTGGCCGCCTGACCATGAAGGGTGAACTGACCAGCCCCGAGTTCGACGGCACCCTTGCCACGCCGCTGGAGCCGCTGGACAGCGACGACCCCAATGCCATGATCGAGGCCGGTATGGCCGTTGATGGCGGATTCACCCATTCCGGCGGGCGGACCGAGTTCCGTTTTGTCGAAGAAGACGACGCAGTGGAAGGCACGGCAAGCTCGGAATCGGGCGAGGTGTCGGTGCGGATGGATGCCGGGCAAATGGGCTACACCCTTGGGGCTAGGGGGTTGAACCTGCGGGCCGAGTCGGCCGAGCTGCCCTTTCCGGTCGAATTGGCGATGGCGGAAAGCCTGCTGGATTTCACCGTGCCGGTCACCCCGGGCGAAGAGCCGCAGGATTTCGGCCTGACCCTGACGCTGGGCGATTTCACCATGTCCGACATGATCTGGCAGATGTTCGACCCGGCGGGCCAGTTGCCGCGCGATCCGGCCACCGTGGCGCTGGACCTGAAGGGCAAGGCGCGTCTGGACGCGCCGCTGATGGCGCCCGAGACGATGGAAAGCGACGAAGCACCGGGCGAGTTGCGCGAACTGAGCATTTCCAGCCTGATCGTACGGCTGGCGGGTGCCGAATTGACCGGTGTGGGGGATTTCACCTTTGACAATACCGACACCACCACCTTTGACGGCATGCCCCGCCCCGAAGGCGCGCTCGACCTCAGGCTGGTGGGTGGCAACACCCTGCTGGATACGCTGGTCAACATGGGGATGCTGCCGCAAGAGCAGGCGATGGGCGCGCGCATGATGATGGGCCTGTTCGCCGTGCCGGGCGATGGCGAGGATACGCTGACCTCGAAGATCGAGGTCAACGAGGCCGGGCAGGTTCTGGCCAACGGGCAGCGTCTGCGCTGAGCCTGTCCAGCATAGGGGGATGACGCGAGCCACAAGGGGCGCCCCCACCCCCGGCCCCTCCCCGCAAGGGGGAGGGGAGGCGCATCTATAACAGCCCGCGGCCTTGTGCATCGGCTGTCATGGCTCTACCTCCCTGTGCAGAGACCAGCACAGGAGAGGCCGATGACCGATGCACTTGCCACGCTTTGCGATGACCTGCTGACGGCGGCCCGGAGGGCGGGGGCGGATTCGGCGGATGCGATCGCGCTGGCGGGCACATCTTTGTCGATCGACGTGCGCGGCGGCGTGCTTGAGCAGGCCGAGCGGTCCGAGGGCACGGATATCGGGCTGAGGGTCTTTGTCGGGCAGCGGCAGGCCAATGTCTCGGCCTCGGACACGCGGGCGGAAACGCTGGCGGAAATGGCCGAACGCGCGGTGGCGATGGCGCGCGAAGCGCCCGAGGATCCTTATGCCGGGCTGGCCGATCCGGGCCAACTGGCGCAATCGCCCGATATTGCGGCGCTGGACATGTCCGATCCGACGCCCGAGCCCGATCCCGAGGCCTTGCAACGCGATGCCGAACAGGCCGAGGCGGCGGCGCTGGCGGTGCAGGGCGTGACGCAGGCACAGGGGGCCAGTGCGGGCTATGGCCGCAGGGATGTCTGGCTGGCAGCGACAAACGGGTTCTCCAACGGCTACAGCCGCACGCAGCGCAGCCTGTCTGCCGTGGCCATCGCGGGCACGGGTACGGGGATGGAGCGGGATTACGATGGCGACAGCCGCATCCATCAGGGCGATCTGCGCGCGGCGGCTGACATCGGCCGGAGCGCGGGCGAACGGGCGGTGGCCGCCTTGGGCGCGCGCAAACCGCCCACGGGCCGTTATCCTGTCGTTTATGATGAACGCATCGCGGCCAGCCTGATCGGGCATCTTCTGGCTGCCACAAACGGGGCCGCGATCGCGCGCGGCGCGTCTTGGCTGCGCGATGCACTTGGGGCGCAGGTGCTGCCCGCGCATCTGTCGCTGATCGAAGACCCGCTGCGCCCGCGCGCCACCGCCTCGCGCCCGTTCGATGCCGAGGGGCTGCCGACAGCCCGGCGTGCCGTGGTGCAGGACGGCGTGCTGACCGGCTGGACGCTGGACCTGTCCGCCGGCCGCAAGCTTGGCATGCCATCGACCGGGAACGCCGCGCGCGGCACGTCCTCGCCGCCCAGCCCCAGCACCTGGAACGTGGCGCTGACGCAGGGCGACAGGACGCGCGCGGACCTGTTGCGCGATATGGGCACCGGGCTGCTGATCACCTCGATGATCGGATCGACGATCAACCCCAACACCGGCGATTATTCGCGCGGGGCCAGCGGTTTCTGGGTCGAGAACGGGCAGATCGCCTATCCGGTCAACGAATGCACCGTCGCGGGCAACCTGCGCGAGATGCTGATGACGCTGGTGCCCGCCAACGATGCCCGCCCATGGCTGAGCCGCGTGGTGCCGTCGCTTCTGGTCGAAGGGATGACCCTTGCCGGAAGCTGACATGGCGCTGCTGGTCGCCGCCGCCCGTCGCGCGGGCACGGTGGCGCGCGGGTTCGTGGGGCAGACTCTGGAGATCGAGCACAAGCCCGGTGATGCAGGCCCGGTGACGGATGCCGACCACGCGGTCAACGCCACCTTGCACGATATGCTGCGCGCGGCGCGGCCCGATTATGGCTGGTTGTCCGAGGAATCCGAGGACACCCGCGACCGCCTGACACGGCGGCGCACCTTCGTGATCGATCCGATCGACGGCACGCGCAGCTTCATCGAAGGCTCGGGCACATGGGCGCATTCGCTGGCGGTGGTGCAGGATGGCGTGCCGATTGCCGCCGCGATCTATCTGCCGATGAAGGACAAGATGTACGCCGCTGCCCGTGGGGCGGGGGCGCTGCTCAACGATCTGCCGATCCGGGCGACCACCCGTGCCGATCTGGCCGGGGCCAGCGTGATCGCCGCCAAGCCCAACTATGACGCAGGCAACTGGCTTGGCCCGGTCCCCGATGTGCAACGCGCCTACCGGCCCTCGCTGGCGTATCGGCTGGCCCTGGTGGCCGAAGGCCGGTTCGACGCGATGCTGACGCTGCGGCCAAGCTGGGAGTGGGACATCGCGGCGGGTGCGCTGATCCTGGATGAGGCGGGCGCGCGGGTCAGTGACCGGCGGGGCCAACCGCTGCGCTTCAACAACCCCCATCCGCAGGTCAACGGCGTGGTGGCGGCGGGCCCCGTGCTGCATGGCCAATTGCGCGAGCAACTGGCGCAACGGCCGGGTTGATCGCAACGGCGCGGATTGTGCCGGGCGGCAGGACCGCCTAGGTTGTCCACGCTTGGACAAAGGACCAGACCATGACTCCACAGGCGCGCCTGTTTGCCACCCCTGCCAGCAGGTCGGCCCGCAGTTGCGTGCCGGGATAGCCAGGGATGGGGCGGTCTCTGGGTCTTTCCGCGTATCTGGCGCTGGCGGCGCGCAGCGGTGGCGGTGCCTATCATCCGCAGGGCATACGCGGGCCCGGACCTCTGGTCTGGGGTCATGCGGCAAACGTGTCCGAGGCGCGCGCGTTGGTGCGGCTGTTTGAACGGCTGGGCCAGACGCGTGGCGATCTGGCCTTTGTGCTGACCCATGAGGACGATGTGACCCTGTCCACGGATCTGCCGCCGACCTGCAGCACCAGCCCCGTGCCCCCCGAAAGCCGGGATGCGATCGACAGGTTTCTGGATCACTGGCGGCCCGATCTGTGCATCTGGACGCGCGGTCACCTGCGGCCCGGCCTGATCGACGCGGCCAGCCGTCGGGGCATGGCGATGTACCTGGCCAACGCCCACGAGGATGCGTTCGAGTTTCGCCGCCTGCGCTGGTTGCCCGATCTGGTGCGGCGCACGCTGGAAGCTTTTGACATGGTGTTTGTCCGCGATGCCGCCGCGCGCAACCGGTTGCTTCGGCTGGGTGTGCCGCATGAGGCGATCTCGGTGTCCGGCCCCTTGCAGGAGGGCAGCGCCGCGCTGCCCTGCGACGAGGAAACACACGAGGATCTGACCGGCGCGTTTCAAGGCAGGCCGGTGTGGCTGGCCGCCCATGTGCAGCCCGATGAGGTGCCGGTGATCACCGAGGCCCATCGCGCCGCGCTGAGCCTGGCGCATCGGCTCTTGCTGGTCATCGTCCCCGACGATCCGACGCACGAGCCGGGGTTCGCCGCCGCGCTGGATGACGAGGGCTGGCGCGTGGCGCGTTGGTCTCGCGGAGACCGCCCGGTGGAAACCACGCAGGTTCTGCTGGCCGACAGCGCAGAACAGATGGGCCTGTGGTATCGCGCGGCACCGGTCACCTTGATGGCCAGTTCGTTAATGCCCGGTGCGGGGGGGCGCGATCCTTATGCGCCCGCAGCACTTGGGTCCGCGGTGCTGTATGGTCCCAACGTCAGCCGTTACATGGGGGCCTATTCGCGACTGGCGGCGGCGGGGGCGGCGCGTATCGTCAAGGACGCGCCGACGTTGCAGGCGGCGGTCATCCGGCTGACCGCCCCGGATCGCGCCGCGCAGATGGCCCATGCCGCATGGGAGGTGATCTCGGACGGGGCCGAGGCGACGGACAGCCTGTTGGCGCTGGTCGAAGACACGCTGGATCTGCTGGAGGCCGGAATATGATGCGCGCGCCCGGTTTCTGGTTCACACCGCCAGACCGGCCGGCTTTGCCGGCCCGCCTGCTTGCGCCGCTCGGGGCGGTTTACGCGCGGGCCACGGCACGGAGGCTGGCACGGGGCAATTCTGTGCGCTTGGATGTGCCGGTGATCTGCGTGGGCAACATCAACGCGGGCGGCACCGGCAAGACACCCACCGTGATCGCCGTGGTCGAGGCGCTGCGCGATCTGCACCTGGACCCGCATGTGGTGTCGCGCGGCTATGGCGGTACCCTGCAAGGCCCGGTCGAGGTGCAGCCCGCCCGTCACACCGCCCGCCACGTGGGCGACGAGCCTCTGCTGCTGGCCGCCTTTGCCCGCGTCTGGGTGGCACGGGACCGGGCCGAAGGGGCGCGCGCAGCCCAGGCGGCGGGGGCGCAGGTGATCGTGCTGGATGACGGGTTGCAGAACCCGGCGCTGGTACAGGACCTGCGGCTGGTCGTGGTGGATGCGGCCAAGGGTTTTGGCAATGGCCGTTGCCTGCCCGCCGGGCCGCTGCGCGAACCGGTGGCTGCGGGCATGGCGCGGGCTGATCTGCTGTTGTCCATCGGCGACACGGCGGCGCAGGCCGGGTTTGATGCGGTCTGGGGCGATGCGGTGACGGTGCCGCATCTGCGCGGCGCGCTGGAGCCGTTGCAGACGGGTATGGACTGGACCGATACGCCGTTTCTGGCCTTTGCAGGCATTGGCCACCCCGAGAAATTCTTTGCCACGCTGCGCTGGCTGGGGGCCAACTTGGTCCGGGCCGAGGCGCTGGAGGATCATCAGCCGCTCAGCCGCGCCCTGATGACCCGGCTGGAGAACGAGGCGCGTCTGCGCGGCGCGCAACTGGTCACGACCGAAAAGGACGCGGTGCGCCTGCCGCCCGAGTTCCGCACCAAGGTGATCACCCTGCCGGTGCGCCTGCGGATCGCGGATGACGGCGCCTTGCGTGCCGCGTTGCGGGCGCTGGTCTAGCGCGCGAGCATCCGCAGCCCCTGCGTGACATCCGAACGCACGGCCAGCCGCAGACCCGGCTCATCCCCCGCCTTCAGCGCGGCAAGGATCAGCCGGTGATTGTGCGGCGGCTCCTTTTGGCGCAACCGACCATAAAGCGCGCGCATGGTCGGACCCAGCTGCAGCCACACGGTTTCGGCCATGGCCAGCATCGCAGGCGCCTGCGCGCGCAGGTAGAGCGCGCGGTGAAACTCCAGGTTCGTGCGGATATAGCCGACGGCATCCTGCTTCACGACCATCTCGGACACGCTGGCATTGATGATGGCCATCCGTTCGATGAGCGCCATATGCGCGCGCGGCAGGGCGCGGCTGGCCAGTTCCACCTCGATCAGCGACCGCAGGGCGGCCAGTTCCTCGATCCGGTCGGGGCTGAGTTCGGGTGTGGAAACGCGGCCAGAGCTGGACAACGTCAGCGCGCCTTCGGCCACCAGCCTGCGCACCGCCTCGCGCGCGGGGGTCATCGACACGCCGAAGTCCTGCCCGATGCCCCGCAGGGTCAGCGCGTGACCCGGCGCGATCTCGCCATGCATGATGAGCGTGCGCAGCCGACGGTAGACGCGGTCGTGGGCGGCGGGGGTCGGATCGGGGCGGGTGTTCATCAGCATGGCGTATCTGTGATCACAAACCGCGCGCCCGTCAATCGGTGAAGCGATAGCGATGCAGGTTGTGCCCGTTCTCGCGCAGCCAGCCGCGCGCGGTGCGGTGATCGCCATACAGCCGGTGCACCACGGCCCAGAACGCGGCGGAGTGGTTCATCTCGGCCAGATGCGCGACCTCGTGCGCGGCCACATAATCCAGCACGGGTTCGGGGGCCATGACCAGCCGCCAGGAAAACATCAGCCCGGCATCGGCGGTGCATGATCCCCAGCGCGAGCGCGTGTCGCGCAGGGTGATCCGCGCATAGGGTCGTCCAAGGGTGCCGGCATAGCGGTCGGCGGCGGCGGACAACCGGTCGCGCGCGTGGTTCTTCAGAAATCCCTGCACCCGCGCGCCTGTCTGTTCGGCCGGTCCCGGCACCAGCAGCGCGGTGTCGGTGATCTGTACTGCGCGCCCGGGTCCGGGGTTGATCTGCCGCATGTGGCCCAGCACCGGCACTTCGGCCCCGTAACCCACTGCGACAGGCCCTTGCTGATCCGCCAGCGCCCGACGCAGCCACGCGGCCTTGGACCGGGCAAAGGCCAGCGCCTCGGCCTCGGTCACGCCTTTCGGGCAGGTCAGCGTCACGCGACCGTCCAGCCGCGACACGCGCAGCGAGATCCGCCGCGCCTGCGCCGATTTCTTCAGCAAAAGGGCAACCGGGGGGTTGCCGGGAAGAACGTGCTGTCCCATATCGCCTCGGGTTGGGGTGTCGTATCCGCGACATAGCCTTTGACACTTATACAGTGTTATGGCAGGGGACGCGGATCACCGACAAGATCAGATGCAAAGAGGGGTCTCATGGCCAAGGAAGAATGGGGCGTCAAGCGGTTGTGCCCGACGACGGGAAAACGGTTCTATGACCTGAACAAGAACCCGATCGTCAGCCCCTACACGGGCGAAGTGGTCACGATCGACACCGGCAAGCGCAGCATGATCGCAGCGGATGCCGAAGACGCGCAGACCAAGAAGATGAAGGCAAAGGACACCGATTCGGAGTCTGATGTGCTGGACGAAGACGACGTCGAGGTCGAACTGGACGACGATCTTCTGGATGACGACGAAGATGACGACAACGTGTCGCTGGACGAACTGGCCGATGTGGCCGCGGATGACGATACCGAAACCTGACATGCGCAGGGCGGAATTTTCCGCTTGATCCCGCCCGCGCCTTTGCCTAGACAGCGGCGAACAGGCCCAAGGGTCTGCATTGATGGGGCCTTAGCTCAGCTGGGAGAGCGCCTGCATGGCATGCAGGAGGTCAGCGGTTCGATCCCGCTAGGCTCCACCAAACCTACATTTACTCCTTCGACGATCCAGCATCCACGCCAGCCTAGGCAACGTCCCTGGCCGGATAACGTATGCCGCGCGGTTGCCGGAAACAGTCGATATTCGCGCTGCCGAAGCCGCTGCTGATCATGGTCAGCGCCAAGGTGCTGTCGATGTCGCTCTGGCATGTGTAGATGTCCATGCTGGCAAAGCGGCGTCGCGGGAAGGTGTGAATGCTGATATGGCTTTCAGCGATCATCACAAAGGCACTCAGACCGCCAGGGTCCTTGCGATTCTTCGGTCCGACTTCGACGACCACGGTTTCGTGGATGGGGTGCATGCGCAGGGCCGCGATCAGGTCTGTCAGCAGGCGGTCAAGACCGTCGCTGTCGGCCAGACGCGCAGGCTCGGCATCATATATGTCAAGCATCAGGTGAACGCCGAAAGTCTCGGTCGCGATCGGGGCGGTCTGGATGGCGGTCATTCGGGCACGGTCCTTTCGGCAAGACGAGGGAGGTTGGCATCAGTGGGCTGGTCAGGTTCTGTCAGCGGGCGCAGCCGCCGGTGCGATGCGTCATCGGGGGCCACATCAGCGACAGCGGCAAGCGCCGCCGCGGCAGGCCGAACCGGCCGCCACCAATCATACGCGACGTGAAAGACATAGGTGTAGGCCACGTAAAACAGGGTCATGGCGATGTCGATGATCAGCGATTCCCAGAAGCCATGACCACCCACCAGCATGATCACCGGCACTGTGACGATCGTGGTCGACACCTCATGCGATACCGCATGGACCAGTCGCAAGCGCGATGGCCGTTCGCTGGCCACCCGTCCCGAAAGACGCCACTCTGCCGCGTCGAAAAGATGATTGTGGATGGGCGACCATGCCATGACGACAACCGAGGTCGCCGCAACCAACAGCACCGAGGCAACGGCGCTGGCCCCCATGACAAACCCGTAGACCGGTGCCACGAGGGCCAGCCCGCCAAGTTCGAAGGCAAGTGTCTGAAACAGGCGCTCGCGCGCAGAGCGGAGGGTCATCGCGTGCACCTATCTATCGGTCATGCAATGGGAATCAGGGTATCGGGCAAGCGCGCAAACCGATATCACCCGATTGGAGTATGGATCAGGCGTAAGGGGCGATCAGCGCAAGTGCCCGGCGCCAATGCGAGAACAACAACAGCTCGCCCGCATTCTCGATTTCCTCGATCTGCACCCACGGATAGGCCGCGCGCATCTCGGCCAGGGTATCTGGAGGGCAATAGGGATCGTCGCGGCCCTGCAGCGCGTAAACCGGCAGGCGGCCTTCGAGGGCGCGCAGCCGGTCGGCCCAAGGCTCGGCCGCCCTTGCGATCACCTGGCGGGCAAAAGGACCATGCGCATCGACCCCTGGACCCAACGCCACCTCTGAACCTGCCACGAGGGCTTCAAGCGCGGCCTGGTCCGCCAAGGTCGCCATATCTCCGGGGCAATCGCCATAGACTGCGTGCAGAAAATCGTGCTTGCCAAGACGGCGGGCCAGGTGAAATCCGGCCTTGACGAAAAACGGCAACACCCCGGGCGTGAACCGTGCCGCCCCGTTGATGAAGCGGTGCCACTTGTCCATACGCTCGAACTGGGCGCGGGTTTCCAGCGGAAAGGTCGCGGGCACCTGAACCAGCGCGCTGAACCGCTGCGGTGCGGCGGTGATCAGGTGCACCGCATGATAGGTCATCATGCTGGCAAGGATCGGCGCGCGTGTCACGCCTTCGGCGTCTAGCACGCTCAACAGGTCGGCGACGGTGGCCGAGGCATAGTCCGCGCCCCTTGGCAGCGGATCAGAGCCACCGTAGCCGGCATAGATCGGTGTGATCAGGCGCAGACCCAACCGGGCGGCTTCGGCCTCGGCGGGTGCGGGCAGGCGCACAAATCCGTAATCCTGCGAAAGATGCAGCACGGGGCGACCGGTCCTGTCGCCCAGCACCAGATACTCCAGCCCGCGCCCGTCGCATCCCGTGACCCGCGACACCGGGACCAAGGGCAGGTGGGGCGTGGTCGGGGGCGCTTCGGCGCGCGTGCGGGCTTCGGTGTAGACAGCAATGTCGGCCACCGACAGAACGGCGCGGCTCAGTTCGACCTGCGAGCGGGTGTTGGTCTTGCGAAAAACGGCCTGCACCTGCTTGCGCACCGTCTCGGGCGAGGCACCGCGCCGGCGGGCGATCTCCTTGGCAGGCCGGCCTTCGGCCACCAGCCGCGCCACGTCGGCTTCGGCCTCGGTCAGATCGAAGGCCGCGCGCAGGGTCGCGACTGTGCCGGGTTGCCAGACGAAATCCGCAATCACGACCAGCAATCCCGTGGTGGTGTCCGGCAGGGTCTGAGGCCGCAGAAACACCACCATCGGCCGATCAATCCCCGCACCCTCAAGCCGGAAAACACCCGTCGCGGCGGCATCTGCCCGCAGACGCGATTTCAGAACGGACCGCAGATCCTGCGTGCCATGGCCGTGACCAACTGATCCTGGCAGTTCGCTGCCGACGGTCAGACCCAGAAGCGTGGTGGCGGCAGGCGTGGTCGCCCGTATGACAAGCGATGCGTCCAGAACAAATGCGGCGCGCGACCGGAAGAGATCAAGCAGCGCGGCAACAGGCTCTTGGTTTGACCGGTTTTCTGCCTGATCCAGCAGGGTTGCGGCGCGGCGCAGATGCGCCTTCGTGCCGCTGTCGAGATCGGCCAGGGCAACCGCCCGACCCTCCGGCCAGGCAGGCCGGATGACGCTGTCCCACCAGTCGCGCAATCCGACGTAGCTCGTGGGATCGACGGCGATGTCATAGAGGTGGGAAATCAGCAGATCCCGGGCGTCCTGCCGTGCGAGGTTCTGGTCTATCGGCTCTGGTGCGGGCGGATCGGACTTGCTCATCGGTCAAAGGCATCTCGGCAATGCTCATGCTGGCCCGGAATATAGCACGGCACATGTGACGGCACAGTGCAGCCCCCCCGACACAAACCGCAACCGGATGTATTCCGGCGCTGGTCCACCTGTGCTACGCCCGGGTCAAACCCGTATCACAGGAGTCCGCCATGCCCTTTACCCTTGC
The DNA here is from genome assembly GCF_042677865.1 of Lacimonas salitolerans. Taxonomy (NCBI): domain Bacteria; kingdom Pseudomonadati; phylum Pseudomonadota; class Alphaproteobacteria; order Rhodobacterales; family Paracoccaceae; genus Lacimonas; species Lacimonas salitolerans. The sequence continues at coordinate 47,458 of NZ_JBHUDD010000058.1, forward strand.
CACCTGGAACATCAACTCGGTCCGGTTGCGGGCGGGTCTGGTCGAGCGGTTGCTGCGCGACGAGGGGCCGGATGTGCTGTGCCTTCAGGAGTGCAAGTCTCCGGTCGAAAAGATGCCTGATTTCAGCGCCTTGGGCTATCCTTACCGGATTGCGCGGGGGCAGAAGGGGTATAACGGCGTGGCCATCCTGTCACGCCTGCCGATCGAGGATGCGGGCGAGATGGATTTTGCTGCCCTTGGCCATGCCCGCCACGTCGCCGGGCGGCTGGAAAACGGCGTGACCATCCACAACTTCTACGTCCCCGCCGGTGGCGATGTGCCCGACCGCGCGGTGAACGAGAAGTTCGGGCAAAAGCTGGATTACCTGACCGGGATGCGCGACTGGTTTCATGGCGACCGGCCCGGAAAATCCATCCTCGTGGGCGATCTGAACATCGCTCCGCGCGAAGATGATGTGTGGAATCACAAGCAGTTGCTGAAGATCGTCAGCCACACGCCGATCGAGGTGGACCACTTGGCGCAGGCGCAGGAGGCGGGCGGCTGGGTCGACATCACGCGGGCCGATATCCCCGACGGGCCGCTGTATTCCTGGTGGTCCTACCGCGCCAAGGACTGGTCTGCCGCCGACAAGGGCCGCCGTCTGGATCACGTCTGGGCCACCGGAGATATCGCCGCCGCCGGCCACTCCAGCCGCATCCTGCGCGACGCCCGCGGCTGGGAGCAACCCAGCGACCACGCCCCGGTTTTCGCAACGTTTGACTTGTGATTTCGCCGATGCACAGATGATGCACGGGTCATGCACATCCCATGCGCATGGCGCGGGTGGCTGCGCAGAAACGTGTGCGCAAGGTCGCGACGGATTTCGCCAGCGGCGTCAACGGGCAGGCAATGACCGGCATATGTCTGGTATGCGGTTATTATGATTTGAACGAAACGCGGATCACGCTGACGCCTGCGGCGGCGTTTTGGTGGGTTTGCACCCACCCTACGGTTGCGGGTGTCGGCGGTGCGTGGTGGGTTTGCACCCACCCTACGGATGGGTGGGGCGCTCAGCCGAGAGGGCTGTAGGGTGGGTGCCAACCCACCGCACCGCCAAGGTCACACGCGCCGGGATGACGTGTTTGCGGTCTTGCGGCAGGCCTTGGGCGGGCGCTGCCCCTTGCATCCGGCGCGTCCGTGTTCCATCTAGCTTGTGAACAAGCCACAAGGAGCCGAGGGCGATATGTTGGAATTGGGTGGCGCGCAGCCGCAGAGCGATCTGATCAAGGACGTGGGCGAAGAGGCCTTTATGGCCGAGGTGATCGACGGATCGGCCGAGGTGCCGGTGATCGTCGATTTCTGGGCGCCCTGGTGTGGCCCGTGCAAGACGCTGGGCCCGATGCTGGAGGACGCCGTGCGCGCCGCCAAGGGGGCCGTGCGCATGGTCAAGGTCAATGTGGACGAGGCGCAGCGCCTCGCCACCGCGCTGGCGCAGCAGGGGCTGCCGCTGCAATCCATTCCGACGGTCGTGGCGTTTTATCAGGGCCGGCCCGTGGACATGTTCCAGGGCGCGCAGCCGCAATCCGAGATCAAGGCCTTTGTCGAGCGCGTCGTGCAGGCGGCGGGCGGTGACGCCAGCGGCGGGCTGGACGACGCGGTCGCCGCGGCCGAAGAGATGCTGGAGCAGGGCGCGCTGGACGACGCGATGCAGACCTTTGCCGCCATCCTGGGCGAGGACCCGATGCATGCGGTGGCCTATTCGGGGATGGTGCGCTGCCATATCGCCGCCGGTCACTTGGACGAGGCCGAGGCCACGCTGAACGGGGCGCCTGCCGAAATCGCCACCAGCGCCCCCATCGAGGCGGCGCGCGCGCAACTGGAACTGGCGCGGCAGGCTGCGGGGGCAGGGCCGCTGGACGACCTGCGCGCCGCCGTCGAGGCCGCACCCGACGATCATCAGGCGCGGTTCGACTATGCGCAGGCGCTCTATGCCGCGGGCGATGCGCAGGGCGCGGTGGACGAACTGCTGGAGATTTTCCGGCGCGACCGCGAGTGGAATGACGGGGCGGCCAAGACGCAGTTGTTCACGATTTTCGAGGCTCTAAAACCCAATGATCCGGTGGTTCTGAACGGACGTCGAAAACTCAGCTCGATGATATTTGCCTGACCGATCCGGCAGGCTAGGTCTGGGGTATGACAAAACGGTTCGACCTTCCCGACATGATCCCGGTGTTCCCCTTGCCGGGGGCCCTGCTGCTGCCGCGTGCGCGGTTGCCGCTGCATATTTTCGAGCCGCGCTATCTGGCGATGCTGGACGACGCGCTGAAAGTGCCGGACCGGTTGATCGGGATGGTGCAGCCCTCCAAGGGGCGCGGCACGGACAAGGGGCCGGGCCTGTACCAGATCGGTTGTGCGGGCCGGGTGACGCAATTGTCCGAGACCGAGGACGGGCGCTACATGATCACCCTGACCGGAATCTCGCGGTTCCGCGTGGTGGAAGAGATCGAAGGCTTTACCCCCTACCGACGCATCCGGGTCAACTGGCAGGGGTTCGAGCGCGACAAGGGCGGGGATGAGACCGACGAGGGGTTCAACCGCGATGCTCTGATGGACCTGCTGGCGCGGTATTTCGCGGCGCGCAGCCTGAACACCGACTGGGATTCCCTGCGCGAGGCGGATGACGAATTGCTGATCAATTCGCTGTCGATGCTGCTGGATTTCGACCCCGAGGACAAGCAGGCGCTGCTGGAAGCCCCTTGCCTGACCACGCGGCGCGAGACGATGATGGGGCTGCTGGAATACGCCCTGCGCGGTGGCGATGGCGACGAGGTGATGCAATGACCGACGAGGCACAGCCTTTTGACCGCCGCATGCTGGAGGCGCTGATCTGCCCCAAGACCGGCGCGCGGCTGACCTATGACGCCGACCGGCAGGAACTGGTGTCGAAATCCGCGCATCTGGCCTTTCCGATCCGGGACGGCATCCCTGTCATGTTGATCGACGAGGCGCGGCGGCTGGACTGAGCGGCATGCATGGGCGCGAGGACACCCTTTAAACGGCGAGCTTGCTTTTCGGAAAAACGAAAGCTGCCTTGCAGATATGCCCCTAAGCGCAACGTTGATGCCGGGTCAGGGCCAACCCACACGGGTCAATCCGCAAACGACCATGGGCCGGGGTAGGTGCCCGTTGGGATGATGTCGGACACCAGACCGGGACCGGGGTCTGCGATCCAGCGGCAGACCGTGATACCGCCCGGCTCCAGGATCAGCTGTGGATCGTGCCCTGCACGGTGATCGGTCAGAACGGCATGGCAGGTCGCGGGCGCGATCTGGCAGGTCACACGGCCAATCTGGCCGGTCACCGAGCGGTGGACATGACCCGAGATCATGCGCACGGGGGCGGGATGGGCCTCGAGCCGCTTCATCAGCGTCGCGCCGTTGCGCAGGTTGTCGGCATCCATCGCGGGGATGCCGGCGTGCATCCAGGGGTGATGCGTGGCAACAATGGCCGGCTGATCGCCCATCTGCGTCAGCGCTGCGTCGAGAAAGGCCAGCCCCTCTGGCGCCAGGTCGCCGTGATGGGCGCCCTCCAGCAGCGTATCCAGACCGATGACGGAAAACGGGCCGAAATTCCGCACCCAGTGAATCGGTCCGCCGTCCGGCATCCATGGTTCACCTAGAAAGGCCGTGCGCATTGCGTCACGCTGGTCGTGATTTCCGGGCACCGCCAGCCAGGGCAGATCGAGCGCGCCCATTAGCGCCGAGAAATGCGCGTATTCCTCGGGCGTGCCGTGATCGGTAAGGTCGCCCGTGACGATGACGCAATCGACATCGCCAAGCCGGGGGCGTTTTGCATTGATCGTGGCAATGGCCCGTTGCAGGGCCGTTGCCGTGTCGGACTGGCCGCAGACCAAGGCGCCCGGCGCGACGACGTGCGTGTCGGTGATTTGGATGAAGCAGGCCATTCAGGCGTCCACGTCTTCTGGGGGCAGGGTCAGGATGGCCCCCGGCGCAATGGACAGGCGCACGGTCTCGCCCGGTTTCGGCGCGCTCAGCCCGCCGTGCAGAGCAAAAAGCGTGCCGGGGACGACGCCCGACAGGGCAATGCGGTAATGCGTGCCCAGAAAGGTGACAGTCTCGACGCGGGCCGAAATCGGCCCGTCATTGTCGATCCGCACATCCTCGGCGCGGACGAAGGCTTGGTATCCCTCGGCTGCTTTCGGCAGGGCAAGGGTGCCGCCATCAAGATGCAGTCGATCTGCGGTGATGCGTCCCGTCAGCGGCATCGCATCACCGACAAAGCGGGCCACGAACCCGGTGGCCGGATTGCGGTATAGCGCCTCTGGCGTTCCGATCTGGGCCACCTTGCCCTGGCTCATGACAGCCACGCGGTCGGCGATGGCCATGGCCTCGTTCTGATCATGCGTGACGAAGATGACCGTGATGCCGAACTGCCGCAACAGCAGGGCCAGCTCATCGCGCAACTGGTTGCGGAGCGACGCATCCAGCGCCGACAGCGGCTCGTCCAGAAGCAGGACGCGCGGGCGCGGTGCAATGGCGCGGGCAAGCGCCACGCGCTGTCGCTGCCCCCCGGAGAGCGCTCCGATCGACCGGTCGGCATAGGGTTGCAACTGGCACAGCGCGATCACCTCATCCACCCGCGCGGCGATATCGGCCCTGGGCAGCTTCTGCATTTTCAGCCCGTAGCCGATATTGCCGCGCACCGACATGTTGGGAAACAGGGCGTAGGATTGAAACACCATGCCGATCTTGCGACGCTCGACCGGCAGGGCCGTCACATCCTCGCCGTCGAACAGGACGCGCCCGCCCGCATCGGCGGCCTCGAGCCCTGCGACAATCCTGAGCAGGGTGGTCTTGCCACAGCCCGATGGCCCCAGAAGCGAGACAATCTCGCCCTGTTCGATGTCGAGATCGGTGGACAAGAGCGCCCTGGTCCCACCGGGAAAGGTCTTGGCGACGTTGGTCAGCAGCAGTGTCATTGCATAATCCTCTGGGCGCGGGCGCTGGCCCATTGCATGGCCATCAAAAGCGGCACGATCATCAGGAAAAAGACCAGCGTGTAGGCCGAGGCGACTTCGAGCCGCATCGAGGCATAGCTGTCGGCCAGCCCCACGGGCAGGGTTTTCATGAGCGGCGTGTGCAGCATCCAGGTCAGGTTGAATTCCCCGATCGAGAGCGTGACGACGGTCAGCGCACCGGCCAAGATTCCCGGCATCGCATTGGGCACCACGACATCGACAAAGCGTCGCGCCGGGCCAGCCCCCAGCGATGCGGCCCCTTCCTCGAGCGTTTTCAGGTCGATGGCCGCCAGCACCGACAGGACCGACCGCACCATGAAAGGCAATGTGTAAAGAACATGCCCGACGAGGATGAAGCTCCAATGGGTGCGAAAGCCGTGATAGGTGCCGTAGAGTTGCAGCAGTGCCAACGCGATTGCCAGACCGGGGATGGCCAGTGGCAGGGAGATGAATTCTTCGAGGATGCGCGACGCCCGGCCGGGATTGCGCGCCAAGGCATAGGCCGCCGGCACCCCAAGCACGAGCGTCACCACCAGACAGGCCACCGCCAGCCAGATCGACAGAAAGATACTGCCGGAATACAGATCCCAGACTTGGCCCACCCATTTCAGGGTCAGACCCGACGACAGGCCCTGAAAATAGTTTACGGTCACGCCCGCCAGCACCGACAACACGATGGGCACGAACAGGAACGCACAGGCCAGCAAGGTGACGGCAAGCGGGAGGACCTTGGTGAGGGATTTCATCGTCTCAACCCCCCGCCGCCACGGCATCACCCGAAAAGCTGCGCGCGATCAACAGCATCGCCCATGTCACGAGACCCAGGATTACCGACAGGGCCGAGGCCATGGCGATGTTCGCGGACAGGGTGAACTCGGTGTAGATCACCATCGGCAGCACGTCGATATCGGTCGCCAGCGTGAAGGCGGTTCCAAAGGCCCCCATCGCCGTGGCAAAGGCGATGGCCCCGGCCGCAATCAGCGCGGGGGACAGCGCCGGAAGAAGCACGTCGAGCAGAATCCGGTGCGGCGGCGCACCCAGCGTCCGGGCGGCCTCTTCCAGCGCGGGGTCGATCTTTTCCGCCGAGGCCATGACCGTCAGCAGGACGCGCGGGATCGAAAAGTAGAGATACCCCAGAAACAGGCCGAACACGGAATAGGCAAAGACCCAATGGCCCGGAAGCATCTGGTTGACGAGGCCCTGCCGCCCGCCCAGCAGGATGATCATGAAGCCCACGACCACGCCGGGAAAGGCCAGCGGCAGCGTCAGCACCGACAAGACCACGCTGCGCCCGACAAAGCGGTTGCGCACCAGAAACAGACCCGCCGTGGTCGAAATCGCAAGGGCAGCCGCCGTGACGGACAGCGACACGACGACCGTCTGGATCAAGGTCGACAGGTAGCGCGGCGTTTGAAGAATTGTCAGGTAGATCGCCCACCCGTCCTTGCCTTCGCCGGATGCAAGGATGAGACGCGCAAGAGGGATGGCCAGAAAGGCCAGGGTGAAAATCGCCAGTGGCAATAGGCACAGCAGGACGAATTGGCGTGTTGTCACGGCACCGATACCCTAGAAGTTTGGGGGATGGAGGCGGAGGGGCGAGACGGGCGGCGCGGATGGCGCGCCGCCCCGATGGCAAACCGGGTATCAGTCTACCTCGTTCAGATAACGATCCCCGAAGGCGGCCTGCACACGCTCCATTTCGGCGTAATCCACCGCAACCGCGCGCTCGTAGTCAGAGGCCGGCAGGAACTTCTCGGCCACCTCGGCGGGCAGGTCTACCGGGCGCGCGGGCTGAAGATAGGCGTTGGTCCAGATCGCCTGACCCTCATCCGACAGGATGAAATCGAGAACGCGCTTGCCTGCATCCTCGTTCGGCGCATTCGCCACAAGGCTCATGACATAGGGAACGCGGACCGAGCCTTCGCAGGGAAGGACAAATTCGAAATTCCCGTCCTCTTCGTATTTGCCGCGATAGGCGTTGAAGTCATAGTCGAACAGGATCGGGATTTCGCCCGAAACCACGCGCGCGTAGGACGTCTGCTTGGGCACGATCGGGTCGTTTTCTGCCAGTTCGTTGAAATACTCGATTGCGGGGTCGAAATTGCCCAGATCGCCACCGAATGCCATGTTGACCGCCACCGCACCGGCATAGCCGACAAAGGCCGAGGACGGATCGAGGTAGCCGACCATGCCGCGATACTCGGGCTTGGTCAGATCCGCAAAACACTGCGGCACGGGTGCCCCGGCAAGCGCGTCGACATTCACGAAAAAGCCCAGCGTGCCATAGTGGATCGCGAACCAGTTGCCGTCAGCATCCTTCAGACCATCGGGAATTTCGTCAAAACCTGCGGGCTTGTAGGGCGTCACGACGCCTTCGTTGCCGGCCTTGATGCCGGTGGTCACGCCGAAATAGGCCACATCGGCCACGGGCGCGGCGCGCTCGGCCAGAAGCTGGCTCAGGGTCTGGCCGGAGTTCTTGTTGTCATGGGGCATCTGGATGTCGAGCTTTTCGTCGATGGCTTTGAGCATCGAAGCCCAGTCGGCCCATTGCGGCGGGCAATTGTAGCAGATGGCATCTTCGGCGAACGCGGGCGCGGCGATCGCGGTTGCGAAAAGCGCCGAAAGAACAGTATGTTTCATGGGTTCATCCTTGTTTGAGATCGGTCTTGAGCGAGTGAACGGACGGCGGCCAGGTGGCACCCTGGTCGTCGTCGCAGCTTTCCGTGCGGGGGCGAGCAAGCGTGGCACCTGCACGGAAATCGAAGGGCAAAGGCGGTCGCTGCATGCAGGCCTTTCCTTGCATCATTTCCAAAAGTGTCTGCGCGGCCTGACGGCCTATGGCATTCGGTGCGGTCTCGATCGTGGCCAGCGGCGCGTCGAGCAGGCGGCCGATCTCGATCCCGTCGAACCCTATGACAGACAGGTCATGCGGCACGCTCTTGCCCATCAGGCGCGCCGCCTTCTGGACCGCGATGGCAAGAAAGTCATTCGATGCAAAGATGGCGGTCAGTTCCCCGAGAGAGGCAAGGATTTCCGCCAAAAGCTCGGGCGTATTGGCCTCGGCCTCGCCCAGTTCGATCAGGGCGGGGTCCGGAAGATCCCGCGCGCGGCATTCGGCATGAAACCCGGCATAGCGGTTGCGCGACCGGTCCGAGCTTGAGAACCGCAAGGACAAGAAAGCCGTGTGCCTGTGGCCAAGATCGGCAAACCGTCGTGCGACCTCTCGGGCCGCCTGAAAATTGTCCACATGGGCGGTCAGAAAGCCGTCGATGGGGTCATGAAACATCAGCGACACGGGCAGGCCGCGTCGGCGCGCCTGTTTCAAGGTCGCACTGCGTTCGGGGGCCACCATGGTCACGATCAGGCCATCGACCTCTTTCGCGGCAAGGGTCGCGATCGCTTCGTTGTCGGCATCGCCGTCATAGTTCGAACTTGCAATCAAAAGCTGATACCCGCTGCCCGACAGCGCATCCTGCACGCCCTGCACCGCTTCGGCGAAGACCGGGTTGGCGAGGGACGGCACAAGACACCCGATTGTCATGCTGCGACCACCCTGCAACGCGCGTCCGATGGCACTGAAGGAAAACCCCAGATCGCGCGCTGCCGTCTCGACCCGTTCCCGCACCTCGGCGCTCGCCGGACCGGAATTGTTCAGCACGCGGCTGGCCGTGGCGATCCCGCAACCGGCCTCGCGCGCGACGTCCTTGATTGTGACCTTCAGCCGAGATTCCATCGCTGCATTCCATGTGGAAACGTTTCCAAAAGGGATACTGATGATTCTCAACAGGAGTATGACAACCGGAAATTTTTGCAGGTGCGCCCATGCCGACAGGGCGCAGGTTTACCTTGCTCCGCGTCGATCCGGTTGGCAGATGGCTGCGATGGCACCCATGTCTTTTATGCAGGGGCAGCCTTGATCTCGATCCCCGGCGCGTGGAGCGCCCTGGGCGAGAGCGTAAAGATCTCGAACCCCTCGGCTGTCACCCCGATCGAATGCTCGAACTGTGCCGACAAAGACCTGTCGCGCGTCACGGCGGTCCAGTCATCGGAAAGCATCTTCACATCGGCGCGGCCCAGATTGATCATCGGCTCGACGGTAAAGATCATGCCTTCTCGCAGCTCCGGGCCGGTTCCGGGCCTTCCGAAATTCAGGATGTTCGGCGAGTCGTGAAACACCTGACCGATGCCGTGCCCACAAAATTCACGGACGACCGAGCAGCGTTCGGATTCTGCGTATGTCTGGATGGCATGGCCGATATCGCCCAGTCGCGCGCCCGGACGTACGGCCCCGATCCCGCGCATCATCGCCTCATGCGCGATCCGGATCAGCCGCTCGGCCGCGCGTTTGGGTTTTCCGACGGCATACATGCGGCTGGAATCGCCATACCACCCGTCAAGGATCAGCGTGACATCGACATTCACGATATCGCCGTCGCGCAGTTTCTTGTCGTTCGGGAATCCGTGGCAGACCACGTGATTGACCGATGTGCAGCAGGCGTATTCATAGCCCAGATAGCCCAGGGTTGCGGGCGTCGCGCCGTGCGTCGCGGCGAAATCGAGAACAAAGTGTTGATTTCGGCCAGGGGTGTGCCGTCGCAGATCAGGTCTGACACGCCGTCCAGACAGGTGGCGGTCAACGCCCCGGCGCGGCGCATCCCTGCAAAGGCATCGGGTCCGTAAAGCTTGATGCGCTCGGTTCTCCGCGCGGCATGTGCCGGCGGCGCGACAGGCACGTCGATATAGCTGTCCACCTGCTGCCCTTTCTGCGTAATCTGCGCCTTGGCGACCGAGGAAGTTTGACCCAGGGACTATCCCGAAATATACGAATCATATATATTTCGTATATAAAGCAACAGGAGGCATGTCGATGGGTATCGTGAAAATCGGGGATGATCTGCACGAGGAGCTGCGCAAGTCCAGCGGGGTCATGTGCCGGTCGATCAACGCTCAGGCAGAGTTCTGGATGAAGGTCGGCATGCTGGCCGAGGCGAACCCGACCCTGTCCTTCACCGAAATCATGGCGCGGCAACTCAAGGATGCCGATGTGCAGGTGCCGGGGATCGAAGCCGCCTGAAGTGTGGAGTGGATGAGACGGGTGCCGCAGGCTTCCCGTTACACCCGCAAGGACCGTCAGCGATCTGCCAAAAGCCTTTGGGCAGGCAGGCGAAAGACCGTCTGCGCCTTTGGCAGGGTCGGCACGGGATCCTCGCAGGCCGCCGCCTCTACGATGCCCATGGCTATTCGAGACGCCATCCCTCGTGTTCGATGCGGATGATGCGCGGGCTGCCATCCTGCACACGCAGGCGGACAACGGCCCTGTGCGGATGCCCGAAATTGCGGTAATCGACATTCACGGTGATCATGCCACGAAACATGGCGCGGTCGTCATCGGGGCGAATGGTAAGATCGGTGATCTGGAAATCCTGCGCATCGAACAGCGGATCGGCCTGCAATTGGGTGTCCGTGATCGCCGCCGCGAGGGACGGAGCGAGGAAATCCCGCACATGCGACGGGTGAAGCGGCCCCGTGATGTCAGGCCTTTGCGAGGCGCGCAGGTGATCGCGGTAAAGCCGCTGCACGATCTGCAAGGCTTCGGCCACAGTCGGCCCATGCTCGGCCTCGGAAGATGATGAAGGCTCCATGTCACCCTCCAGATATCTTTGCGAGACCCAGCCCTTGACGCGGAAGTCGGGGCTTTGCATCAGGCACCATCGCGGTGGCAGGTTTTCACGCTCGGCCTCGGTCAGGGTAAAGTAGATCCCGCCGGACAGCAGCGGTACGCAGGTGATCTGAAGCAGCCCCCGCGCATCATGGGCGAATGTGCCGATGACCTTGTATTCCGTCCCCGGGCCCATCCGCGCGTTCAGGGTATCGTCGGGCGCGACATCGACGACGCGCCATGCATCCGGCCCGTCAGCCTCGGCCACGGCCGATCCTACCAGCGCGACAGATGCGACCAACACGGCGAGCGCGTGCCTGGTGTCGAATGTGGTCGGCAACATGGTCAAACCTCCGCAGAATCCCGGCTTCATTTCCTCTGTTTGACAAATTACGCTCGGGTCGGCCCCATCCGGAAGAACAGGATGGGGCGGAAAACCCGTCGACCGTTGAAAGGAACCGCGCCATGGATCAAGCGACGCAAGCGCATGCATTTCCCCGTATCAAGTCCGTGGTAATGGTGTTGCTTTCGGTGGCGTGGCTGGTGTTGTCCGCGGTGACGGTGGCCGCCGAGCGTGATCTTTCGGCGCCGACAGGTGAGGTCCTGCTGAACGTCGAAGGCCAGATCGCGCGCCGCAACACGGACGAGGGCGCGGCGCTTGACCGCGCGATGCTGGCGTCGCTGCCACGCGCGACGCTTGAGACCGAGACGGTGGTGACCGACGGGGTGCGCCGATTCACCGGCTTCTACATGCGCGACCTGCTGGAGCTGCTGGGCGCCGAGGGCAAAAAAGTGGTGGCCAGCGCCCTCAATGATTACGAGATCGAGATCCCGTGGAAGGATTTTCAACGCTTCGACGTGATCGTGGCCACGCATATGGACGACACACGCCTGGAGCCATGGAACAAGGGGCCGTTATGGATCGTCTACCCGCGCGACGACCATGCCGAACTGCAAGACCTGCGCTATGACTATCGCTGGGTCTGGCAGTTGGACCACCTCGAGATCAGATGATGCGCCGACGCGGGATTGTCGCCTATCCCTTCAGCCTTGTGGGGGTCGTGGTTTTTGCCGGGCTGCTCGTCTTTGCCCTGTGGCGTCTGCTGGACCAGGAGGCCGATCTGCGCGGCGCGGCGGGCGACAACATGCTCTGGACGATCTCACAGGCGCAAGTTGCGGCCTACCGTCTGGATGCGTCATTGGGGCGGGCCCGGCAGGGTGAACTGGGCGACGACAGCTTGCGCCTGCGCTACAACGTGTTGCTGAGCCGCATGGCGCTGCTCGAGGACGGACCGCAAGAGAGATACCTCGAGATGCTCGGCCAACGCGCGGCCATCGAGAGCCTCGCCAATGGGATCCGCGCGCAGCAGGCGGCTTTCCTGGGCGCGGGTGCAACAAACCCGGCGGACTTGCATGCGCTTCTCGACGACTATGCGACCGCGACCGGGCGCGCCGCCAACGAGGCCATGGTGGCACAACTGGACCAGATCGGCGGGCTGCTGGATCGTCAGCATGGCGCCATATTGCAGGTGATCGGCGCGACCCTCGCCATCGTCGGGATCGGCGCGCTGATCTCGTGGCGGATGCTGGCCTCGTTGCAGGCGGAATACCGGGCGCAACGATCGCTCCTGCGCGAACGCGAGATGCGCGAGGCCTACCGGGGGTTTGTGGCGCTGGTGGCCCATCAGTTCCAGACACCGCTTGCGGCAATCGATTCCTCGATGCAGCGCATCCTGCGCAAGGGTGATGCGATGGCACGCGACGAGATCTGGCAGCGTGCCCGAAGGGTGCGGCATACCGTGGCGCAGCTGACGGAGCTGATGCGCGCCACGCGTGAATCCGTAAGGCTGGATGCGGGCCAGATCGACGTGCGGCCGACGCGATGCGAGATTGCGGCCGAACTCGACCTGGCGCGCCAGAGCCAGATTGATGCCCACCCCGGGCGCGAAGTTCGACTGGACGTGGACGAAAGCGTTCCTGCCACCCTGGTGACCGACCGGGGCCTGCTGCACCAGATCGTCGGCAATCTGTTGTCGAATGCCATTGCCTATTCGCCGCGCAACGAACCCGTGGACATGCATGTCACCGCCAGCGCGGGCCATGTCCGGATCTTGGTGATGGATCGCGGGACCGGGATTTCACAGGCGGACATGCCGATGGTGTTCGAACCCTTCTTCCGGGCGAGCAGGACCGCACAGACCCAGGGCTCCGGGATGGGGCTGCATCTGTCGCGGCAACTGGCGCGCCTCATGGGGGGCGAGATACGGGCGCAGAGCACCGCCGGTGTCGGCTCGACCTTCGTGATCGAACTGCCGATGTGACAGGGCGTGGCAATGTCGGTCTGGTGGACACCGCGGATCTTTTCCGAGGGTTGCCCCTGTCCGTTCGCTGCCTTCGACCGTCGGCGCGTCAACCGATGGCGGCAAAGGCCCTCATGATGCGGCCGACAAGTTCGGCCTGTCGATTGGTGCCGGTTTTCTCGAAGATATTGCGCAGGTGGAAGGCAACGGTGGTCTGGCTTATGCCAAGATCCTGCGCCACTTCGGCCCTTTGACGGCCGCTGACCAGCGCCTGCGTCACCTGTGCCTCGGCCCGGGTCAGGCCGAACAGGCAGGACAGCGCGTCGGGCGGGCAGGCAAAGGGATGCGCCGGGTCGGACAGGAAAATGGCAACGCCCGCTTGCCCCATGCCCGCGTCGACGGGCATGCAGATCAGGGACAGATCGCCCCCGTCCCGGTCGCCGGACCTGCAGGGCACGGTCATGCCGCGCAGCAGATCCTCGCCGCGCGCGGCGGCGTGGGCGACAGTGGCAATCATCTCACGCAACTGCGTTGTGAGGTTGGCGGTTGCCATGCGCAGGCGATCATCAAGGAAAAAGGCGCCTGTCCGGGCCGCCAGGGCACGGGCCCGGTCGTTGGCAAAGCCGATTTGCCCTTCGGGATCGACAAGCAGGACGCCGACGCTCAGCCGGTCAAGCAGCGCCAGCTTGATCCGCTCGCCTTGCATCCCGTCGGGGCCGAAACCCGCATCCGCCTGCGCGTCGCGGTCGGACAGGCGGCGCGCGTGGGCAAGGCGCGCATCAACACTGGCAAGCATGAGTTCGAAATCTACCGGCTTGACGAGATAATCCTCTGCGCCCGATCGCTTGCCTTCGAGAAGATCCTCGCGGGTGTCCCGGGCAGTCAGGAAGATGATGGGGATATCCCTCATGCCGCTGTCGGGCGCACGCATCGCGGCCAGCAGGTCGTGCCCGTCCATGCCCGGCATGGTGATGTCGCACAGAACCATATCCGGGGGGACGACCGCAGCATGGCCCAGGCCTCGTGCCCGTCTGCGGCCTGCATGGTGTCGTGGCCTGCCGCGCACAGCTCTTCCACGATATCGGCGCGCAGGTTCGGCTCATCCTCGACACACAGGATCAGGCTTTTCCTTGCGGTCTGCCTTGCTGGACATGTCATTCTTCAACGCCCTGCATTCCGGGCGGCCCGTCGCTTGCACGGTGCAGGCTTGCCACACCGGATGCGGACGGCCGCCCCCTTCATTCGAACGGGGACAGCACAGCGCGCGCCGGGTTAGCTGTCAACCAGTTCAGATATTTCAGGGAAAGTTGAGCGGATGTGGGATTTCTCGGTACGACAAGCCTTGGCCATGATGGCGCGGACCGCGCCGTTCATCCTGTTTCGGATGGCGGTCTATTTCGGTGTGGCCCTCGCCTACATGCTGATGACCGGCGTCGGCGCGGGTGTCGGCTGGGGCGTGGGCGGCTTTGGAGACGAAGGATTCAGGGCGGGTGCGACGCTCTGGGGCGGTTTCGCGGGCTTCGGCATCACCGCGGCGGTCATGTACTTTCTGCGCGAGTACCTGCTTTATGTGGTCAAGGCGGGCCACATCGCCGTGCTGGTCGACCTGATGGATGGCAAGACGCTGTCGCAGGGCCGGTCGCAGATCGCCCATGCCCGTGCAGAGGTGACGGCGCGGTTTGGCCAGACCAGCACGCTCTTTGCCGTCGACCAGTTGATCAAGGGCGTGCTGAAGGCGATCACGGGCCTGTTGCGCGGCATGATGAGCATCATTCCCGTTCCCGGCGCGCGTCAGATCGTGACCGTGGTGCAGGGCTTTCTGCGGATCGCGGTGGGCTTCATCGACGAGGTGATCCTGGCCTATGCCATGCGCACCCGGTCCACCAACGCCTGGCAATCGGCCCGCGAGGGGCTGGTGCTTTATGGGCAGAATTACAAGGTGATGCTCAAGAACGCGGCCTGGCTTGCGCTGATCGTCTATGGGCTGTCCTTCGTGGTGTTCCTGATCATGCTGGCACCTGCCGGGCTGGCCGTCTACCTGATCCCCGGCGCGTGGTCGGCGGGCGGCATGGTCTTTGCCCTGCTCTTTGCCTGGAGCGTCAAGGTTGCCCTGCTGGAGCCCTTTGCCATCGCCTGCATGATGCAGGTCTATTTCCGCACCATCGAGGGCCAGACACCGGATCCGGCCTGGGAAAACCGGCTCGACAGTCTTTCGGCGAAGTTCCGCAAGCTCAAGGAAAAGGCGGTATCTGCGATCGACCCCGAGCCTGCGGGCAGCGCCGCATTCTGATCCGCAGGCCTGTCGGATATCCGGCAGGCCCCGACCGCGGCAAGCGTGAGACATGCCTGACAAGACGAGGATATGACAATGGCAAAACCCGTATTCACGGCGCTGACAGCCGCGTGCCTGTCGGCCCTGTTCGTGACCACATCCCATGCCGAGTCCGCCAGCGTGATCGTGTTCGATGCCTCGGGCTCGATGTGGACGCAGCTTGAAGACGGTCAATCCCGCATCAAGTTTCCCGCGATGTGATCGGGGGTTTCGCGGCCGAGCGCGATGCGGATAAGCCCATCGGTGTGGTCACCTACGGACACGCGCGGCGCGGGGATTGCGGCGACATCGAAACGGTTCTGCCCGTCGGTCAACATGCCGCCGGCGATCTTGAGGCGACGATCCGCGCACTGAACCCGAGCGGCAAGACACCTCTGACCGACGCGATGGCACAGGCGCGTGACCTGCTGCCGCGCACCGCCGAATCGGCGGATATCATCCTGATCACCGACGGTCTGGAAAACTGCGGCGGCGATCCGTGTGCTTTGGCGGCAGAGTTCGCGGCCGAGGGGATCGACCTGCGTGCGCATGTGGTCGGTTTCGCGATGGAGGCCGAGGCGGTCGAGACGCTGTCCTGCGTGCCCGAACAGACGGGCGGGCAGCTTTTCACCACGCAATCGGGCGCCGAGCTGGCTGCCGCGCTGACCGAAGTGGCCCAGCCCGCGCCAGTCGCCCAGGACGTGACCCTGAAAGCGGTGGACGCGCGCAATGGCGAGATACTCCCGTCGGCGACCTGGGAGGTGGGCGCGGAGAGCGGCGAGACCGTGTTCACCGGACGCGACCGTGGCCGCGTCGCGCTGGACCTGAGGCCGGGCGACTATGTCGCCGATGTCGGCGCACCCGGCTTTGTGGGCGAGGCGCGATTCACCGTGCCCGATGGTCATGCCTCCTCCATAGAGATCACGATGGAAAAGACAAAGGCGACCCTCTACCTGCGGGCCGAGGACGCGACGACGGGCGAGACGCTGCAAGGTGTGGAATGGCTTGCGCTGAATGTCGAAACCGAGACCGCGGTCGAGACCGTGAACGAAGACGGCGGGTATGTCCGTCTGCTCCTGCCTCCGGGTGCGTATCGCATCGAAGGGTCAGTCGGGGACATGACCGGCGCGACCTCTCTCAGTGCAACGCTTGATGAAGACCCGCGCATCGACGTTGCGCTTGCCGCACCCGCGGTCGACGTGGACCTGACCGCGCCCTCCGAGGTCACGGCAGGCGCGCCTTTCGAGATTACGGTCGATGGCGCGGATAGCGACACGGATTACCTGCTTATCGCGCGTGCGGGCAGCCCGGAAGAGGCCAGCCGCTACCAGCGCATGGACAACCGCGTGGGCGGTGATGGCACGCGCGAATACACCGCCCCGTCCGAGCCCGGAAACTATGACCTGCGTTACTATCTTTCACGCGACCACACCATCGCGGCGCGCCGCGCGCTGACCGTCGTGCCCGCCGCGACCCGCATGGAAGCTCCCGGCGAAGTGGGGCCCGAGGCCGAATTCGAGGTGTCCATCGACGGGGGTATTTCCGGTTATGTCGTGATCGTCGAGGACGACCGCCCGCAGGACGATATCGTGTCTCGGTATGATCGCATGAAGAATTCTGTCGATGGTGACGAGCGTGCGATCACCCGCACCGCCCCCGAGACTCCCGGAAGCTACCTGCTGCGCTATCACGCCGGGGACGATCAGCGCCTGCTGGTCGAAAAGCCCCTCGTGGTCGCCGAGTGACGCTGGCCCGGTGCGGTCGGGTTCAAATCAACCACCGTCCATGCAAAACAATGGAGGACACATGCCCTTTCGGACTTCTCTCGCCATCGCCCTTGTGACCGTATTGGCGGTGGGCGCATCACCCGAGGCGCTGACCGCTCAGGAAAAGAAGGCCATTCCCGGCGATGCCTTCACACCAGATACCGGATTGCGAGAGATCCCCGGTGACACCTTCACGCCCAAGCGCCTGCGCGATTTCGCTGGTCAGGGGATCGACACCGCCCGCGATCTGGTCTCGGCCGATCCTGAACTGGTTGGCCGTATCCTCGAAATCGACCCTGACCGGGCACGCCAGATGCAGCGGAAATTACGCCAGTCGATGCGGTAGCTGGTGCCATGGCTTGCAGCCGGCTGTGCTCCGGGATGCCAGTGCATCGGTATCTTGAAACGCATTTGTGCAAGCCGTTGATGTAGTCGAAGACAGCTGTCTCGGCCTGCCATACGTTTGCGCATGTTCCGTGCCAGATCATCACGACCTTGACGGGGATTTAGGAAGGTCTCGACTGCGGGGGGTGTCATGGCGACCGACACCCGCACACCTCGACCGGCTGCTGCATCGTCGAGACTGGAAATGACAGCTTTCGGTTCAAAGCCGGTGCAGCCGTAGCGGCGCAGGAAAGAAGGCAGTCGTGCCTTGACCCAAGCCCCGAAAAACCTCCTCAAGGTGGGTGGAGTATTACCGAAAGCCCCTCGTTTCTGATTGGAAAGCAACAGACGCTGGCGCTGTTTTCTGCCGTTTGCCCGGTCAGGCGGACGTCAGGCAAGGGCGCGGATGGCCAGGCGGGCATAGAGCGTTTCGGCCTCTCTGCGCAGCCCCGGGTCGAAGGGCGTGGCATCCGCCCTGTCAGCTGTGCTGTGGAACCGGCCCTCGAAGCGGGTTTGCCCCGGGTTCAGGTCCAGCGCAGCGCAAAGCCGGGCCATCGTGGCCCCCGGCGCTGCGCGCAGGTCGTCCTGCAGCACGATCTGGCAGGTCTCGGCATGGTCGGCGACGTAGCGAAAGGCGGCGATCCAGTAGGCCAGCCAGTAATCCGGCGATCCGGGGTCTTTTGCCCGAGACCGCATCCCGGGAAAAAGCAACGGCTTGTGGATATGCCCGAACTCGAAATGTCCGATGTCCTGCATGTAGCGGCGCACGAAGGGATCGCGCGTCTGCTGGTCGAGGAAATTGCGGTGCTGGCGCAGGAGCGAGGCCGCATGGGCCACGGGCTGACGCAGCAAGATGACAAGGCGCGCGTCCGGGAAAGCCTCTGCCAGAAAGGGCAATCGGGAGATACTGGCATTGTTCTTTGAGCAATAGCGGGTGGCCGGGGCACCCTGCAGGCGCCGGGCGCAGACGATCCGGGCCATGTGGTGGCGCAGGGCGGCCTCGGCACGAGGGTCTCGGTCCGCCGTGTCGAAGAGGGTGATGCCGCTGTCACCGAACTTGTCGGGCCAGTGCATCTGCCACAGCACCTCTTCGAAGGCTTCGGGGGTCTCCAGATCGATCTCAAGACCGTCGCCATGCGCGCGCTGGCGCCGCGTGACGCGACGCCTTTGCCCGCCAGAGAGCCTGTTCCAGAGCACGGGCGCCGTCAGGAAGGGCATGTCGCGGTAGAGATGGGTGGCGACGCCGGGGACATCGTGCAGCGCGGCCAGCAACGCGGTTGTCCCGCCGCGTGCAAGCGAGGTCACGAGGATCGGGGCCTCGGCGTCACCCGGCTCGGGCGCGCGGACCGCGCGATCCTCGATCCAGCCCGCCGCGCGCAGAACCACCGGGCTGGAAAAGGCCAGATTGTGAACCATGCGGTCGGCCGCGGAATAGCGCGCTGCTGCGCCGGTTGCCTTGGCATCGCGGGCGCGATTGCCCCGAACGCGACGCAGCCCCGCGCCGAGGCCCATCGCAACGAGCGAGACCAAAAGGATGTAGTCCCAGCGCAGCATCAGGGCCAGCACGGTGTCGAGGCGCGCCAGCCCAAGCCAATCGGCCAGCAGGATCGGCGCGGCGGCCGCCCCAAGCGCAAGGGCGATGCGCCAGGCCAGACCTGCCGCGCCCCCGATCAGCCGCAACCCGGCGCGACGGACGGCACGCTCCTTGGCGTCGTCATCAAGCTCGCGGTCGGTCATGGCTGCGACCCCGGCCTGCGTCTCGTGCAGAAGGGCCAGCGCCGTGGCGCCGATCCCGGTCAGCCAGAGCATCGCCCCGAAGCCCAGAACGGCCAGCAGCGAAATCGTCAGCGCGAGGCTCATTCCCCTTTGTCGGTCTGGTCGGAGGCGCCCTTGCGGGTCCGGCTCTTGTACATCCGCTTGAGGGGAAACCAGACCAGACCCGCGATCAACAAGAAAACTCCAAGGATCAGGGCCACGGTGACCGCGATAGCCCCCAGGCCGGCCCCGGGGCCGATGTAGGCGGCGGCGGGCGATGCCGTCGCCGCAAACGTGGCAAGGCTCGCGGTTGCAAGCTGAAGAGGGGCCTTTGGGGTCATTGCGTGCACTCCTGCTGTTTCCCGGCAAAGAAGGCGACGTCCATGTCTGGCGGCAGGCGCCGGGCCGCGAAGGTCCGGCCGTTGCGCCCTTCGCCGATACGATTGTCATAGGCGAAGGCCAGGGTGCCGTCCGGTGTGAATTCCAGGATCCGGCCGCGCTCGCTCTCGTTGATCAGGATGTTGCCGTTGGGCAGCCGCTGATGCGTGCCCATGATGTTGGTGAAGAAGGCGGACGCGGGCCTGTCGCCCAGGACCGTGCGGCGCGCGCCGGTGGCTGCATTGATCTCGATGATGCGGCTGGCGGGTGTTGCGCCCGCGCCGTCGAGGGTGAAGGTCCGGTTGTCGAAAACCGAGATGACGTCTCCGGCCATGAAATCCGGGTCATGATGGCGCACCACGGCACCGGTGCTGATGAACTTGAGCGCAAGGGTCTCGGGATCGACGACCAGAACGGTGTTGATGTTGCGCAGCGAGAGCATCAGATCGCCGGTGGCGAAGACCGTGGAATCCAGCCCGGCGGGAAAGACCTCGACATCGTTGAGGTGCAGCGTGTCCCCCGAGACGGGGAAGGGCGCGGCATTGCGCAACGACGAAAGGTAGAGAAGCCCTTGGAGATCGTTCTGGATCAGGATGTCGATCACGGGGATGTCCCGCAGCACCTCGCCCTCGGGCGAGAGCTGCTGTGCCGTCCACGACCGCAGGGGTGTGTCGTGCAGGGGATAGCCCGTCGGCGGCTCGGTGATGTAGCGTTCGGCTGAAACCCAGATGGTGTCATCCGCGGCTGAATAATGGGCTGAATGGTGGCCGAGGTTGTCGAGCTTCCAGATCACCTCGCCGCAGGGATCCATGCGAAAGGTGCTCAGGTGCTCGAAGTTGGCAACAAGGTCGCCCCCGGGCAGCAGGGTCACGCCATGCAGATACATACCTTTCGTCGGCCGTCGTTCGTCGGGAAAGCTGCCTTCGTGGTCAGCCCAGACCTCTGCCCAGGCGACGTCCCATTGCTGATGCACCTCGCCCGCGGCATCAATGACCATGACCCGCGTGTCACGCCCCCGCGAGATGCCCGCCACCATGGTCAGGCCCGGAGCCATCGCCTCGGGCAGCAGCGCCCGGGCCGCAGGCTCCTCCGGGGTCGGCGCCGCAGTCTCGAGAATGCGGTCGGAGGGGTTCAGCACCTCGGACACCATCTGGTAAAGATCCGTCATCGCTGGCACCGGTGGCAACCGGTTGATGCCCGCGACAACGCCGTAGCCAAACAGCGCCATGGCGGCGACCAGCGTGACGCTGACCTGAAAGAGACGTTTCGCGCGTGCTTCGGGATCCCTGCTCATGGCACCTGCTCTGCCGGTCATTCGACAGGAGTCTGGCCGATGTGGGCCGTTTTTCAAGGGTTTTCAGGCAAGAGGAAGGGAGCTTGACCGCAGACCGGCGCTCTGGCGCGACGCTGAAGCGCCCACCCCCGGCTTGGCCCGAGCGGGTTCTCGCAACCGCATCTTGCCACTGCCCACACAACTGTCGCCCGCCGCAACGGGGCCGTGTCGCGGGGCTGGTGGCCCCGCGTGGTGGCCGAACGGGCCAAGATCAGATGCAGCGCCCGCCGTCGACTTCCATGGCCACGCCAGTGATCATGCTGGCCTCGTCCGAGCACAGGAAACAGGCGGCGTTGCCCATGTCCTCGGGGGTGGAGAACCGCCCGATGGGGATGGTGGACAGGAATTTCGCGCGCATTTCCGGCGTGTCCTCGCCCATGAAACTGGACAGCAGGGGCGTTTCCCCGGCCACAGGGCAGAGCGCGTTGACCCGGACCTGACGCGGGGCCAGTTCCACGGCCATGGTCTTGGTCGCCGTCACCATCCAGCCTTTGGACGCGTTGTACCAGTTCAGGTTGGGGCGGGGCGACAAACCGGCGGTCGAGGCCACGTTCAGGATCGCGCCGCCCCGGGTTTTCATGTGCGGCACCAGCGCGCGCGCGGTCAGGTAGACCGATTTGCAGTTGACCAGAAAGACGCGGTCGAATTCTTCGTCGGTGACCTCTTCCATCGGTTTGGGCAGATGGGTGACGCCGGCGTTGTTGATCAGGATGTCGACATGGCCCATGCGCTCCAGCGCGACCTTGGCCATCTCGTCCACCGCGCCGCCGTTGGCGACATTGCAGGCATGGCCAAAGCTGTCGTTGCCGACTTCGGCCGCCAGCGCGTCCGCGCCATCGGCATTCAGGTCGACGATCATCACCTGCGCGCCTTCGGCCACGAATTTGCGCACGATGCCTGCGCCGAATCCGCTGGCCCCGCCGGTCACGATGGCTGTCTTTCCGCTGAGTCTCATATCGTTCTCTCCCTCAAGTTTGGCGCGTCAGGGACGGGCCGTGCTCCATTGAATGTCGGTCAGGCCCACCATACGGGCAAAGCGTGCCAGTTCGGCGTCCAGTTTTTCAGCGCGTGGCGCGCCCCACGCGACACCCGGCTCGGGCCAGAAGCCTGTGACCCGCAGCCAGCCTGCGGCGCGGTCGGCCTTGATCTCGATCCGGCCCACGAAGCGGTCGCCTTGCAGCAGCGGATAGACGTAATAGCCCCAGCGGCGCTGATCGGCGGGCACGAACATCTCGTTGCGATACTCGAACCCGAACAGGCGCTCCAGCCGCGCGCGGTCCCGGATGGCCGGGTCGAACGGGTTTAGGATACGCAGGCGTGTGGTTGGCGCGGGCGCGATGGCCAGCCGGGTTTCGATGTCGGGATGGGCCAGTGCGTCGCGCCATGTGCCATCCGCCGCCTGCACGCGCACCGGCACGGTTTCGGCCCGCGCCGCCCAGTCGCGGATTTCCGGCGCGGTGGCGACTGCCCAGAACCGCTGCACCTCGCCGGGCGTGGCGATGGCAAGACGGTTCAGCGCATCATCGCTGATCCGGGTCAGGGCCTCATGCTCGGGCGGGGCGTCGTGATCGGGGAACACCCGTGCGCCCAGATCGTAGTATTTGACAAAGTTCTGACGGTGGGACGTGGCCAGCGTGCCCGCGTACCACATCTGGTCCAGCGCCTTTTTGTGCGGTGGTCGTGCCCACATTTCGCGGCTTTCCGCCTTGGTGTCAAAGGCGTGGGTCGAAAGCGGTCCTTCTTGCGCGATGCGGTCGCGGATGCGGGCGACCTCGGCCTGGCCCAGCCCCGATTGATACCAGGGCGCGCGGACGGCGCGGTCGCCCAGGCGACGAAACTGTACGGACCAGTATGGCAGCAATTCGGTCGGCAGCAGGCTGGCATCATGGGTGAAATGCTCGAACAACCGGCGCTGTTCCAGCAGGGGCCACAGCATCCCCTCGCGGTAATTCTGGTTGCGGGTCCACAGGATGTGGTTGTGCGCGCGGGTCACGTTGCGGATGGTGTCGATCTGCAACAGACCCAGCGCGCGGATCGTGCCTGCCACGTCCAGCGGCCCGGTGGGCGCGGGGGCCAGCCCGTTCGACCACAGCCACAGCCGCCGCGCATCGCGGTTGGGTATTGCAAGAGGCGCGGTCACCCGTGGAACGCGGCGACGGTTTTCAGCGTGGTGAAGCCATAGAGCGCCTCGAACCCCTTTTCGCGGCCATGGCCGGATTTGCCCATGCCGCCGAAGGGGAGTTCGACCCCGCCGCCCGCGCCGTAATTGTTGATGAAGATCTGCCCCGCGCGCACACGGCGTGCCAGACGCATCTGCCGTGCGCCGTTCTGTGTCCAGACGCTTGCCACCAGCCCATAGTCGGTGCCGTTGGCGATCTGCACCGCCTGCTCCTCGTCATCGAAGGGGATGACCACCTGCACCGGGCCGAAAATCTCGGTCTGGGCCAAAGCATGATCGGCGGTGACACCGGAAAACAGGGTGGGCGGCAGGTAATAGCCCTGTTCGGGCAGGTCGCGCAGCGTGGCCTGTGCGGCGGTTTCCAGATCGGCCCCCTGCGCCAGAAAGCCCGCGACGATGCCCTGCTGCTTGGCCGAGATCAGCGGCCCGACATCCAGATCGTCCATCGCCGCGCCGACGCGCAGGGCGTTGTAACGCGCGGCCATACGCTCCAGCAGCTGATCGTGGACCGAGCGGTGCACAAGGATGCGCGACGAGGCCGAGCAGGTCTGACCGCAGTTCTGCACGCCCGCGTTGACAAGAAACGGCAGGGCCGCGTCCAGATCGGCATCGTCGAACACGATCTGCGGGGATTTGCCGCCCAGTTCCAGCGTCACCGGCACCACGTTCTGCGCCGCCGCCGTCTGCACCATGATGCCGGTGCCGACCGATCCGGTAAAGCTGATGTGGTGGATGCCGGGATGGGCTGTCAGTGCCGCGCCCGCCTCGGACCCCAGCCCCGGCACCACGTTCAGCACGCCATCGGGCAGGCCCGCGTCCTTGGCCATCTCGGCAAAGGCCAGCGCGGTCAGGCAGGCATCCTCGGCCGGTTTCAACACGCAGGTGTTGCCGGTGGCCAGCGCCGCGCCCACCGAGCGTCCGATGATCTGCATCGGATAGTTCCAGGGCACGATATGGCCTGTCACCCCATGCGGTTCGCGCAGGGTATAGACGGTGTAGCCATCCAGGTAGGGGATGGTGCTGCCCATCAGCTTGTCCGCCGCCCCGCCATAGAATTCGCAATAGCGCGCCAGCGCCACCGCATCGGCGCGCGCCTGTTTCAGCGGCTTGCCGACATCCAGCGCCTCGATCCGGGCCAGATCGTCGATCCGTTCGGTCACCAGTTGCCCAAGGCGCAGCAGGATGCGCCCGCGCTCGGCGGCGGACAGGCGCGCCCATGGGCCGTGGCGGGCCTCCTCGGCGGCCTGCACGGCGGCGTCGATGTCGTCGGCGGTGCCACGGGCGATGTCACCGATCTGCGCGCCGGTCGAGGGGTTGAACAGCGGCAGGGTGCCGCGCTGCGCCGGGGCGACCCATTGGCCCGCGATCAGGCATTTCGACGGGTCGAACCAGAGAGAGAGATCAGCGTGCATTGGCCTGTTTCCTTACGTCGTCGGGCAGCTGCGGCGCGGCTGCGATCAGTTGTTTCGTATAGGGGTGTTGGGGGTTGGCAAAGACCTGTCCGGTCTTGCCTTGCTCGACGATCTCGCCCGCTTGCATCACCAGCACGCGGTCGGTGATCGAGCGCACAACTGACAGGTCATGGCTGATGAACAGATAGGTCAGTCCAAAGCGGTCGGACAGGTCTGCCAGCAGGTCCAGAACCTGCGCGCGCACGGATACGTCCAGCGCCGACACCGCCTCGTCCAGGATGATCAGGTCGGGCTTGATGATCAGGGCGCGGGCGATCGCGATACGCTGCCGCTGACCGCCGGAAAATTCGTGGATATACTTGTCGGCATCTGCTGCGGTCAGCCCAACGCTTTCCAGCGCCCCGGCAATCGCGGCGTCGCGCGCGGGCCCTTTGGGTGGGTCGTCCAGCAGGTGGAAGGGTTCGCAGATCAGGCGCGAAACCTTGTGGCGGGGGTTGAAGCTGCCGTAGGGGTCCTGAAACACCACCTGCATGCGCCGACGCACGGCGCGGTTGGGGGTGTGCCCTGTGAACACCGGCTCGCCGTCCAGCGTGATGGAGCCGCCCTGCACCTGTTCCAGCCCCAGAATCGCCCGCGTCAGGGTTGATTTGCCGCAGCCGGATTCGCCCACAAGGCCCAGGTTTTCACCGCGATGGATGTCGAAGGACACACCGCCCACCGCACGGAACGTGCCGGGGCTGCCCCACAGTCCCTTGCGCGGGGTGGCATAGTCGCGGACCACGTCCTGCACCCGCAGCAAGGGCGTTTCCTGCGGCTGGCCCTGCCGGTCGGGCACGTGATCGGACGCCGCCAGCAGCGCCAGCGAATACGGGTGGCGCATCTCGCGCAGCAGGGTCTGCGCGGGGCCCTGTTCGACCACCTCGCCATGGCGCATGATGACCAGATGGTCGGCCATGTCGGCCACCACTGCCAGATCATGGCTGATCAGCAGCAGGCCCATGCCGTCCTCTTGCACCAGCCGTTTCAGCAGATGCAGGATTTCCGCCTGTGTGGTCACGTCCAGCGCGGTTGTCGGCTCGTCCGCGATCAGCAGTTTGGGGCGCAGCGCGATGGCCATGGCGATCACCACGCGCTGGCGCTGCCCGCCCGAAAGCTCGTGCGGATAGCGCGACAGCGGAAAGCGATCCTGCGGCAGTTCTACCCGGGCCAGCGCCTCGGCGGCACGCTCCATCGCCGCCGCGCGGGTGGTGCGTTCGTGGATCAGGATCGTCTCGGCCACCTGATCGCCGATGCTTTGCAACGGGTTCAGCGCGGTCATCGGTTCCTGGAACACCATCGACACCTCGCGCCCGCGCAGGCGGCACAGATGCGCCTCGGACAGGGTCAGGATTTCATGGCCGGACAGCGCGATCCGCCCCGAACATACCGCGCCCTGCGGCAGAAGCTGGGTGACGGAAAACGCGGTCATCGACTTGCCCGAGCCGCTTTCGCCGATCACGCCGACGATCTGCCCGGCATCCACCGACAGCGACACGTCGCGCAGGATGGGCATGGTGTGAATGTCCAGCGACAGGTTGTCGATACGCAAAAGGGTCATGTCCGCACCCGCCGCAGTTTGGGGTCGAACATGTCGCGCAGACCGTCGCCCATCAGGTTCAGCCCCAGCACCGTCAGCAGGATCGCAAGGCCGGGAAACAGCGCCATGTGGGGTGCAAAGCTGACCATGGTCTGACTGTCGGCCAGCATCCGGCGCCAACTGGGCGTGGGCGGCTGCGCGCCAAGGCCGACATAGGACAGGCCCGCCTCGGCCAGAATGCCAAGGCTGAACTGGATCGTGCCCTGCACGATCAGCAGGTTGGTGACGTTGGGCAGGATATGCTCGACGCTGATGCGCGCCGAATTCTTGCCGGCCACCCGCGCGGCCAGCACGAAATCGCGGGTCCACAGCGAGAGCGCGCCCGAGCGGGTCAGACGGGCAAAGACCGGGATGTTGAAAATCCCGATGGCGATGATCGCATTCAGCGCCGATGCGCCGAAAACGGCGGTGATCATGATGGCGATCAGCAGCGAGGGAAAGGCAAAGACCAGATCGTTGGCCCGCATGATCAGTTCGTCCAGCCAGCCGCCCTTGCGCGCAGCAGCGGCCAGACCCAGCGGCACGCCCAGCCCCATGCCGATGGCCACCGCCACCAGCGCCACGGCAATCGAGGTGCGCGCGCCGACCATGATCATGCTCAGGATATCGCGGCCAAAGTGGTCGGTGCCCAGCGGATGCGCGGCGCTGGGCGGCTTGATCTTGTTGGCGATGTCCATCTGCGTCACGTCGAACGGCACCCAGATCAGGCTGATCAGCGCGGCCAGCACGAACACGGCGGTCAGGGCCGCCCCAAGGATAAGGCTGCGGGTCATGCCTGCCCCCTCAGCCGCGGGTCAACGGCGGCATAGGCCAGATCGACGGCGAAATTCACCATCACCACGGCAAAGACCAGCAGCATCACCACCGATTGCACCACGATGATGTCGCGCGAACTGATCGCCTGGAACACCAGCCGCCCGAGGCCCGGCAGAAAGAACACGTTTTCGATGATGATGGCCCCCGCCAGAAGAAATGCGAATTGCAGCCCGATGATGGTCAGCACCGGGATCAGCGCGTTGCGCAGGGCATGGCGCCACAGCGCCTGGCCCTTGGTCAGCCCCTTGGCGCGGGCGGTGCGGATGAAATCCTCGGACAGGGTATCGAGCAGCGAAGACCGCATCACCCGCGCAAGGATGCTGGCCTGCGGCAGGGCCAGGGCGATGGCGGGCAGGGTCAGAGACTTCATCGCGGGCAACACGCCTGCGTCCCATCCGGCAAAGCCGCCCGCGCTGAACCAGCGCAGGTTGATGGCGAAAATCAGCACCATGATCATGGCGAACCAGAAATTCGGGATCGCCACGCCCAGTTGCGTGACCCCCATCACCGTCACATCCGCCGCCCGGCCCCGGCGCGACGCGGCCCAGATCCCGGCGGGAAAGGCGATCAGCGTGGACAGCGTCAGCGCATACAGCGCCAGTGGCAGGCTGACCTGCACCCGGTCGGCGATCATCTGTGCCACCGGCGTGCGATAGGTATAGGACGTGCCGAAATCGCCCACCAGCATGCCGCCGACCCAGGTCAGATATCGCTGCGCCGGTCCCTGATCCAGCCCTAGTTCGGCGCGCAGGGCGGCCACCGTGTCGGGCTGTGCGTTCATGCCCAGCATGAAGGCCGCCGGATCACCCGGAACCACCTGCAACGACAGGAAGATCACCAGCGACGCCACCCATAGCGTCAGCAGCAGCGTCACCAGTCTTTTGAGTGCAAATCGCAGCATGCTGCCCTGTTCCGATCGTCGCCATGAAAGGTGCGATGAAAAAGGGGCAGGGCGTGCCCTCCCCCTTCATCTTGCCAGATAAACTCCCGCCGGAGGCTCCGACGGGGACCGCCAGCGCAGGCGCCAGCGGCGTTTGCGTCACTCAGCCCAGGACACCGCCGTCAGGTCGGTGGCCTGCGTGGGCGCGTTTTCCCACAGGCCCTGCACATCTGCATTGGCCACGCTGATCTGCGCCAGCTGGAACAGGTAGCCGTTGACGTAGTCGCGGGCGATCATTTCCTGTGCGGATTTCAGGATCTCCGAGCGGCCTTCGGGATCGGCGGTCAGGTCCAGATCGGTCATCAACTGCTGGAACTCGGGATTGTCATACTGGAAATAGTAATCGGGCCGGGCATAGATGTTGATGTCGGCGGGTTCGGTGTGGCTGACGATGGTCAGGCCGAAATCCTTGCCGGTGAACACCTGTTCCAGCCATTGCGGCCATTCCAGGTTGGTCACCTCGGTCTCGATCCCCACGTCGCGCAGTTGGGCGGCGATGATCTCGCCCCCGCGCCGCGCATAGGACGGCGGCGGCAGTTTCAGCGTGGTGGTAAAGCCATCGGCAAACCCGGCCTCGGCCAGCAGCGCCCTGGACTTCTCGGGGTCGTATTCGGACATCCCGGTCAGGTCCACGTAATCGGGGTTGTGCGGCGCGAAATGCGTACCGATGGGCGTGCCCAGCCCGAACATCGCACCGTCGATGATGGCCTGCCGGTCGATCGCATGGGCCAGCGCCTGACGCACCTTGATGTTGTCGAACGGGGGCATCTTGTTGTTCGTGCTCAGGATCGTCTCACCCTCGGTCGAGCCGACGATGACCTGAAACCGCGGATCGGCCTCGAACTGCGGCAGGTTTTCCGGCGCGGGAAAGCCGTAGAAGACATGCACGTCCTAGGCCATGACCGAGGCAAAGGCGGCGGTCGGATCGCTGATGAACTTGAAGGTTGCTCGGTCCAGTTTGGCCGGTTCGCCCCAGTAGTCGGGGTTCTTCACGATGTCGATCCGGTCGCCCTGCACCCAGTTCGAGAACTTGAACGCGCCGGTGCCGATGGGCTGCTGCTTGATGTTGTCGATGCTTTCGGGCGCGACGATCACCGCGTCGCCCCAGGCCATGTTGAACAGAAACGCGCCGTTGGGTGCCGACAGGGTCATGCGCACGGTCTGCGGGTCCACCACCTCGACCGTGTCGATATCGGCGAACAGTGCCTTTTGCGCGTTCTGGCTGTCCTCGGCGCGGGCGCGGTCGAGGCTGAACTTCACGTCCTCGGCATCGAAATCGGTGCCGTCGTGAAAGGTCACGCCGCTGCGCAGATTGAAGGTATAGACGGTGCCGTCCTCGGAGATATCCCAGCTTTCGGCCAGACCGGGCACGACCGAGCCGTCGGACATGAACCGCGTCAGACCTTCGAACACGTTGGCGTAAAGCACGCTGTCGATGGCCCCGGCGGCGGCGCTGGTCGGGTCCAGATGCGGTGGTTCAAGCTGCATGCCGACGATGATGTCGGTGCGGGCGTGGGCCGTTGTGGCCAGCAGACCGGCCAGAACCGCCGCCGTGCCAAGTTTTGTCAGTTTCATTGTCAAACTCCCTGTCATTGCCGTCCGGCTGCCCCGGATCGGATCATCTGCGACCAGTGTCGCGCCAAAGCGGCG
The DNA here is from genome assembly GCF_042677865.1 of Lacimonas salitolerans. Taxonomy (NCBI): domain Bacteria; kingdom Pseudomonadati; phylum Pseudomonadota; class Alphaproteobacteria; order Rhodobacterales; family Paracoccaceae; genus Lacimonas; species Lacimonas salitolerans. The sequence goes on from NZ_JBHUDD010000058.1 coordinate 76,994, forward strand.
CAGGATCAAGAAGCCGCAGCAGGCGGCCCCAGCAGATCCAGCAGGCCGCTGGCCATCACCTTGGCGGAATCGACCATGTCCTGAATGCCCACGTATTCGTCGGGCTTGTGCGCCAGATCCAGGATGCCGGGGCCATAGGCGATGCAGTTCTGCAACCGTCCGATCCGGTCGATGTGTTTCTGGTCATAGGTGCCGGGGCTGACCACGTATTGCGGGTCGGTGCCCATCACGCGGGTGATCGCGCGGGCCACGGTCTGCACCACCGGGGCGCTTTTCTCGGTCATGCTGGGCAGGACGCGCTGCAACTCGCGCACATCGTAGGAAAAGGTCGCGCGCCGGTCCTTGACCGCCTGCAGGACGGCGTGGATCTCGGCCTGCACGTCGTCGATGTTTTCCTCGATCAGGAAACGGCGGTCGATGACCATCCGGCAACTGTCGGGCACGCAAGGGCTGGGCAGGCCGGTGTAATCGGCCTCCTGCTCGTTTTCGCCGCCATGGATGGAATTGATGTTCATCGTCGACTGCTTGGCCCCCTCGGGCACCACCGGCATGTCGGTGCGTTTCAGCGCGAGGGCCGGAAACAGGGTTTCCTCCATCTCGTGCACCACGGCACCCATGTGGCGCACGGCGCAGTCGCCGAGGAACGGCATCGAGCCGTGGGCGATCTCGCCATAGGTTTCGATCTCGGCCCACCACACGCCGCGATGGCCAAGGCAGATGCGGTCCTTGTTCAGCGGCTCGGGGATGATGACGTGCTGCACGCGCTGGGGGCTGAAATAGCCCTGTTCGGCCAGATAGGCGACGCCGCCAAACCCGCCGGATTCCTCGTCTGCGGTGCCGCTGATCTCTATCGCGCCAGCGTAATCGGGGCAGACTGCGATGAAGGCCTCGGCGGCGACGATGCTGGCGGCCAGCCCGCCCTTCATGTCGCAGGCCCCGCGGCCATAGACCTTGCCATCCTTGACCTCGCCGCCGAACGGATCGGTCGTCCAGCCGCGCCCGACCTCGACCACGTCGGTGTGGCTGTTGAAATGCACGCAGTCGCCGGGATGCGCGCCTTCGCGGCGGGCGACAAGATTCCAGCGGGGGTATTTGTCGCTGTCGCCCTTGGCCCCGTGGGCGCGGATGAACTCGCACTCAAAGCCCGATTTCGTCAGGCGACGCTCCAGGAATTCACAGATTGCGCGGTAATTGTCGCCCGGGGGGTTGAGGGTGGGGATGCGGATCAGATCCTGACACAGCGCGGTCAGATCCTCGCGCCGCGCCTCGATTTCCTGCATCAACCGGTCTTGCTGGTCCATCATCTGTCCCCCTGTCTGGCTGTCGGGCATGATGGCGGGATGACAGTACGGTGTGAATACCGTAGGACTACGGCGATGAACAATCTGTCCCATATCGCCTTCGATGCCGCCCCCATCGGGCTGGTGCTGACCGAGGATCGCGTGATCCAGGCGGTCAACGCGACCTTTGCCGAGATGTCGGGCCATGCGGCACAGACGCTGGTGGGGCAGAGTTTCCGCCTGTTCTATGACACCGAGGCCGAGTTTGCGCAGGTCCGCGACATCGGGCTGGACGCGCTGCGCCGGGACGGGGCCTATTGCGACGAGCGCATGTTGCGGCGCGCAGATGGCAGCCGGGTGTGGTGCCGGTTTCGCGCCCGCACCCTGACACCCGATGCGCCGCTGGCGCGCATGGTCCTGAGCTTTGCGCCCATGGCCGGGGCCGCCGCCGGCCCGGCCCTGACGCCGCGCGAGCGCGATGTGCTGATGTGGCTGGCGCGGGGCATGACATCCAAGGAAATCGCGCAGAAACTGCACCTGTCGCCCCGCACGGTCGAGGATGTGCGCGCGCGTCTGCTGCGAAAGTTCGACGTGCCCAACGCCGCGCGTCTTCTGGCGCGGCTCAGCCGCCTGGGATGAACGGGCTTACGCAGTTCTACGCATTGACAGGCAGTGCCTCCTTGGCCCCATGATGGGCGGCAGAGAACGCGGCAAAATCGCCGCAAGGGAGGACATCAGATGAAACGCATTTTTGCGGCAGGCATGGTCTCGGCCATCGCGCTGACCAATGCGGCCATGGCCGATATCACCATCGCCCATATCTACGGCAAGACCGGCGCGCTTGAGGCCTATGCCAAGCAATCGCATGACGGGCTGATGCTGGGGCTGGAATACGCCACCGGCGGCACGATGGAGATCAACGGCGAAAAGATCGTCGTGATCGAAAAGGACACCCAGCTCAAGCCCGAGAACGGCAAGGCCCTGCTGGAAGAGGCCTATGGCGACGACGACGTGGCGCTGGCCATCGGCCCGGTCAGTTCCGGCGTGGCGCTGGCCATGCTGCCGGTTGCGGAAGAGTATGAAAAGCTGCTGATCGTGCATCCGGCCGTGGCCGACAGCATCACCGGCGAGAACTGGAACCGCTTTATCTTTCGCACCGGGCGCAACAGCAGCCATGATGCGGTAGCACAGGCGATTGCCATGGCCGGCCCCGACGTGAAGATCGCAACACTGGCGCAGGACTATGCCTTTGGTCGCGATGGCGTCGCGGCGTTCGAAGAGGCGCTGGAAGGCACCGGGACCGAGATCGTGCATCAGGAATACGTGCCCACGGACACCACCGACTTTACCGCGGCGGGCGAGCGTATCTTCAACGCGATGAAGGATATCGAAGGCGACAAGAAGATCTTTGTCCTCTGGGCGGGCGGCAACAACCCGATGGGCAAGCTGAACGCGATGGATCCCGGCCGCTTTGGCATCGAACTGGCCACCGGGGGCAACATCCTTGCCGCGATGAGCGGCTACAAGGAATTCCCGGGCATGGAGGGCGCGATCTATTACTACTATGAACTGCCCGACAACGAGGTGAACGACTGGCTGGTAGAGCAGCATCAGGAACGGTTCGGCAGCCCGCCCGATTTCTTCACCGCGGGCGGCATGACCACCGGCATCGCCGTGGTCGAGGCGATCAAGAAGGCGGGCAGCACGGATACAGAAGACCTGATCGCCGCGATGAAGGGCATGGAATGGATGACCCCCAAGGGCATGATGCAGTTCCGTGCCGAGGATCACCAGGCGCTGCAGTCCATGTATCACTTCAAGATCCGCGTGGATGACGGCGTGGAATGGGCGATACCGGAACTGGTCAGGGAACTGACCATCGACGATCTGCCGATCCCGATCCGCAACCAGTAATCGCAAACCGCGCGGGGCTGGCACGCCCGGCCCCGCGCGCAAAAAGGTTTCTTCATGAGCAGGGTCATTCTGGAAACGCACGATCTGACCGTGCGCTTTGGCGGGCATGTGGCGGTCGATGCCGTGACATGTTCGTTCAATGCCGGGCAACTGACGGCCATCGTTGGCCCCAACGGTGCGGGCAAGACCACCTATTTCAATCTGATCTCCGGGCAGATACCGGTCAGCGCGGGGCGCGTTGTGCTGAACGGGCGCGACATTACCCGCGACGGCATTTCGCATCGCACGCGGGCGGGGATTGGCCGGGCGTTCCAGTTGACGAACCTGTTTCCCAACCTGTCCGTGCTGGAGAACGTGCGGCTGGTGATCCAGTCCAAGGCCGGGCTGGGGTTTCGTCTTTTGTCCATGGCGTCCGGCCATTCCGAGGTGACGGACAAGGCGGTGGCGATCCTGACCCGTGTCCGCCTGCATGACAAGCGCGCGCAGCTGGTGTCGGAGCTGTCGCACGGCGATCAGCGCAAGCTGGAGGTGGCGCTGCTGATCGCGCTGGACCCGGCGGTATACATGTTCGACGAACCAACGGCCGGCATGAGCGTGGACGAGGCCCCGGTGGTGCTGGACCTGATTGCCGAGCTGAAGGCGCAGAAGGACCGGACCATCCTGCTGGTGGAGCACAAGATGGACGTGATCGCGCGGCTGTCGGACCGCATCATCGTTCTGCACAACGGCCAGTTGGCCGCCGATGGCGAACCGGCCACCGTGATGGCCAGCGACGTTGTGCAGGAGGCTTACATGGGCAAGGAACTGGCCGATGTCTGACACCGAAGCGGACCCGATGCTGCGCCTGTCGGGCGTTCATACCGACATCGCGCAGTACCATATCCTGCAAGGGGTAGAGTTTGATGTGCCGCGCGGGCAGGTCACCATGGTTCTGGGCCGCAACGGCGTGGGCAAGACCACGACCCTGCGCAGCATCATGGGCCACTGGCGGGCCAAATCCGGCCAGATCGTGCTGGACGGGCAGGATATCGCGGCGCTGCCCACGCCCGCGATCGCGCGGCTGGGCGTGGGCTATGTGCCGGAAAACATGGGCGTGTTCAGCGATCTGACAGTCGAAGAGAACATGGTGCTGGCCGCCAGCTCGGGCCCGGTTGATGCGGCGCGTCTGGACTGGCTGTTCACCGTTTTTCCGCCGCTCAAGACCTTCTGGAAGGGGCATGCCGGCAACCTGTCGGGCGGGCAGAAGCAGATGCTGTCGATCGCCCGCGCCATGGTCGAGGAGCGCCGGTTGTACCTGATCGACGAGCCCACCAAGGGGCTGGCCCCGGCGATCGTGTCCACCATGGCGAACGCGCTGAGGCAGCTCAAGTCGCAGGGTGCCTCGATCCTGCTGGTGGAGCAGAATTTCAGCGTCGCCCGCGCGCTGGGCGACCGCGCGGTGGTGATGGATGACGGCCGCGTCGTCTGGACCGGGGCGATGGCCGAACTGGCGGGGGATGCGGCCTTGCAGGAACGGCTGATGGGATTGAGCATGGAGGCGGGGCATTGATCGCACGGCAGTCAATCGAAGCGGCGGAAAATTTCTTGAAAAGAAATTTCCGCGGAAAATCGGAAATTTTCCGCGCCTCCGGCGGGAGTTTTTCCGGCAAGATGAACAGGGGACCACGATGACCGCTGCACCCGACCACCGGCCCACCATGTCGCGCGCCGGTCTGGCCGAGCGTCTGGGCCCGCATGTCCCCGTTCTGCTGATCCCCGCGATCATGCTGTTTGGCCTGCTGGCGATCCCGTCGATGTCATCCTGGCTGACGCTGACCGTGTCGGGTCTGGCGATGGGGATGATGATCTTCATCATGGCATCGGGCATGACACTGGTGTTCGGCCTGATGGATGTGATCAACTTTGGCCATGGCGTGTTCATTTCGGTGGGTGCGTTCGTGGGCATCTCGATCCTGCTTTTGCTGGGCCACATGACCGAGGCGCCGTCGCTGACGCTGAATTTGCTGGCGATCCTGGCGGCCGTGGCGGCGGCGATGGTGGCCACCGGTGTTCTGGGCTGGGCGTTCGAGCGCGTGATCGTCAAACCCGTCTATGGCGCGCATCTCAAGCAGATCCTTGTCACCATGGGCGGCCTGATCGTTGTGGAGCAGATGATCATCGTGCTGTGGGGGCCCGAAGAGATCTACCTGCTGCGTCCCGAGGCGCTGAAGGGCGCGTTCACCTTCTGGGGGGCTGCGGTCGAGAAATACCGCCTGTTGGCGGTGGGCATCGGTCTGGTGCTTTTCCTGGCCATGCGGTTCACCCTGCGCCGGACGAAGATTGGCCTGATCGTGCGCGCGGGCGTCGAGAATGGCGAGATGGTCGAGGCGTTGGGCTATCGTCTGCGGCTGGTGTTCATCGGCGTGTTCATTGCAGGCTCGGCCCTTGCCGGTCTGGGCGGCGTGATGTGGGGGCTGTATCAGGAGGTGATCACCGCCCATATGGGCCAGCATCTGATGATCCTGATCTTCATCGTGGTCATCATCGGCGGCCTTGGCAGTGTCGAGGGCTGCTTCATTGGCGCGCTGCTGGTGGGGTTGTTGCAGAACTACACCGCCTTTCTGGAACCCAAGCTGGCGCTGATTTCCAATATCGCCCTGATGGTCGCCATCCTGATGTGGCGCCCGCAGGGCATGATTCCGGTGGTGAAAGCGAAATGATCGTGAAACTTCTGTCCGGCGATACGCCGCGGTCGCCCGTTCTGGCGGTGGTTCTGCTGGTGATCCTGGTGGCCTTGGCCGCGGCCCCGTTCCTGTTTCCTGGCATCCGCTCGGTCGATACGGCGGCGCGGATCTGCATCTTCATCGTTCTGGTGGCCAGCTATGACCTGATGCTGGGCTATGGCGGCATCGTCAGCTTTGCCCACACGATGTTCTTTGGCATGGGGGCTTATGGCGTGGCGCTGGCCAGCACCCATATGGGCCGCGGGTTTGATGCTGTGGCGGTCGGTGCATTGGCAGGCGCGCTGCTGGCGGCTGCGATTGCGTTCCTGATCGGGCTGTTCAGCCTGCGGGTGCGCGCGATCTTCTTTGCCATGATCACCCTGGCCGTGGCCAGCGCGGTGGCGGTTCTGGTCAGCCAGTTGTCGGCGCTGACCGGGGGCGAGGACGGTCTGAGCTTCAGCATCCCGCGCGAACTGACCCCGGCGTTCCGGTTCGGGGACGAGCTGTTCGGCGTGCGGCTGAACGGGCGGCTGCTGGCCTATTACCTGATCTTCTTCAGCGCGCTGATCCTGTTTCTGCTGATGCTGCGGGTGGTCAACTCGCCTTTTGGCCGGGTGTTGCAGGCGATCCGCGAAAACGATTTCCGGGCCGAGGCGATCGGCTATCGCGTTGTTGCCTATCGGGTCACCGTCACCTGCCTGTCGGCCTTTGTCGCGGCGCTGGCCGGGGCGCTCTATGCGATCTGGCTGCGCTATGTCGGGCCCGACACGGTGCTGAGTTTCGACATCATGGTCGATATCCTGCTGATGGTGGTGATCGGCGGCATGGGCACGATGTATGGCGCGGTGATCGGCGCGGTGCTGCTGGTGCTGGCGCAGAACTATCTGCAGGGGCTGATGGGCGTGGCCGCAGGGGCCGTGGCGGGCGTGCCGATCCTGCCCGATCTTCTGAACGCAGACCGCTGGCTGCTGTGGCTGGGCGTGCTGTTCATCCTCAGCATCTATTTCTTTCCCACCGGCATCGTGGGGCGGTTGCGGCAGGGTCGCAGGCCGTAACCTCACGGCCTTGCATCTTGCCCGGCGCCATGCGACCCACACGGCGCATCGCGTTGCAGGGGAGGGCGGGACGATGATCGCAGGCTTGGTGCTGCTGTGTGCGGCCTATGTTCTCAGCCAGTTCTTCCGCGCCTTTCTGGCGGTTCTGTCCGGCATCCTGCAAACCGATCTGGGGGTCACACCCGACGATCTGGCCTTTGCCTCGGGCATGTGGTTCCTGACCTTCGCGCTGATGCAACTGCCCATCGGCGAGGCGCTGGACCGGGTCGGTCCGCGCCTGACGGCCGCTGTGCTGCTGGCCATCGGCGGCGGAGGCGGTGCGGCGATATTCGCCGTGGCCACCACGCCTGCGCATATCTGGATCGCCATGTCGCTGATCGGGGTGGGCTGTGCGCCGGTGTTGATGGCCTCGTATTACATCTTTGCCCGCATGTTCGCCCCTGCCATGTTCGCCACGCTGGGCGCGGTGATGATCGGCACCGGCTCGATCGGTAACCTTGCCAGCGCGGCACCGCTGACATGGGCGGTCGAGACTTTCGGCTGGCGCGAAAGCCTGTGGGGCCTGTCCGCCGTTGCGGTGCTGATCGCGGGCGGCGTTCTGGCAACGGTGCAAGACCCGCCCAAGCTGGTGGATCAGCCGCGCGGGTCGGTGTTGGACGTGCTGCGCATCCCGGCACTTTGGCTGATCCTGCCGCTGGTGACCGTCAACTACGCACCGGCCGCCGGTATCCGGGGCCTGTGGATCGGGCCGTACATGACCGATGTGTACGGCGCGAACCCGGCGGTGCTGGGGCAGGCCACGCTGCTGATGGGGGTGGCGATGATCGTGGGCACGTTCCTGTATGGTCCGCTGGATCGCCTGCTTGGCACGCGCAAATGGGTGATCTTTGGTGGCAACGCGGTGGTGATGCTGTCCTGTGCCGTGCTGGCCTTCATGCCCGAGGGCGGGTTCTGGCTGTCGGTGGCGCTGTGTGCGGTGATCGGCATGTTCGGCCTGTCCTTTCCCGTCATCATGGCCCATGGCCGCAGCTTTGTGCCCGCGCATCTGACCGGGCGGGGTGTGACGCTGATGAACCTGTTTTCCATCGGCGGTGTCGGCGTGTTCCAGGTGATCACCGGGCAGCTTCATGCCGGGGCCGTGGCGGCGGGGCAGGGGCCGGTCTATCCATATCAGGTGCTGTTCGGGTTTTTCGCGGCGCTGCTGGCGGTGGGGCTGCTGGTCTATGCCTTCTGTCAGGACCGGCTGGACTGACCCCCCTTTCCCTTACCGCGCGCGTCCTGTAGGTAACGCGCGTCCTGAAACGAAAGGAGCACCCGAAATGGGGTATAACGTCGTCGTCGTCGGTGCCACGGGTAATGTGGGCCGGGAAATGCTGAACATCCTCGCGGAACGCCAGTTTCCGGTGGACAAGATCGCCGTGCTGGCCAGCCGCCGCAGCCTCGGCACCGAGGTCAGCTTTGGCGACAGAACGCTCAAGACCGAGGATCTGGACACATTCGATTTCACCGGATGGGACATCGCGCTGTTCGCCATCGGCTCGGACGCGACCAAGACCTATGCACCCAAGGCGGCCAAGGTCGGCTGCGTCGTGATCGACAACAGCAGCCTGTATCGCTACGACGCGGACATTCCCCTGATCGTCCCCGAGGTGAACCCGCAGGCCATCCACGGCTATTCGAAAAAGAACATCATTGCCAATCCCAACTGCTCGACCGCGCAGATGGTGGTGGCGCTGAAGCCGCTGCATGACCGGGCCACGGTCAAGCGCGTGGTGGTCAGCACCTATCAATCCGTGTCCGGTGCCGGAAAGGATGGCATGGACGAGCTGTGGGACCAGACCAAGTCGGTCTACAACCCCACGTCCGAGGTGCCGCCCAAGAAGTTCCAGAAGCAGATCGCCTTCAACGTCATCCCGCAGATCGACGTGTTCATGGAAGACGGGTCGACCAAGGAAGAATGGAAGATGGTCGTCGAGACGAAAAAGATCGTCGATCCAAGCATCAAGGTCACCGCGACCTGCGTGCGCGTGCCGGTCTTTGTTGGCCACGCCGAGGCGATCAACATCGAGTTCGAGGATCATCTGGACGAGGATGAGGCCCGCGATATCCTGCGCGAGGCCCCGGGCATCATGGTGATCGACAAGCGCGAGGATGGCGGCTACGTCACGCCGACCGAATGCGTGGGCGATTTCGCCACGTTTATCAGCCGCATCCGGCAGGACAGCACCATCGACAACGGCCTGAACCTGTGGTGCGTCAGCGACAACCTGCGCAAGGGCGCTGCCCTGAACGCGGTGCAGATCGCCGAACTGCTGGGCCGTGAGGTTCTGAAAAAGGGCTGAGTCCTGCGACGGAACCAGCCGGGGCCGGGCGCGAAAGCGTCCGGCCTTTTGCGTTGGTGGGGCCGAGGGACAGCGACACGCAAGCTACCACAGCTTGACGCCCGGCAGCTTGATCGCCTGCGCCATCCAGTCGGCCATCATGGCCTCGTCCCACGCATCACTTTCGTGAATATTGAAATATCGGACACCCTCCACCTTGGACCCTTTGGGTGGAGCCGGAATCAGATCTTCGCCGCGAAAGAACGTAAGCTGCACATATTTCTTGTAGCAGTACATGGCAAAGAACCATCCGTCGTCCTTGCCATAAAGGGGCGTGTTCCATCGGACGGCCTTGCGGACATCTGGCAGGGACCGCACGACGATCTGGTCCAGCCGGTGCCCGACCCCGCTTTTCCAACCGGGCATCGCGTCCAGATAGGCCTTGACCGGCGCATCGCCATCACCCTTGGCGATTTTGGGATTGCCGCTGGAGGAAAGGTTCGGGTTCGCGCTGTCTTGCATGGTGCGACTATATCATCCGGGTCCGCAGCGGTCGAATGACGGTTTGTGCGGTATAGAAAGTTTGCCGTTGAAGGAATGGCTGTGCAGATCACATCACGGGCGCGGTCTGGTCACGGCGTTCAGTTCGGCCCCGAGCAGGATAACATAGGCCGAGATCCAGAGCCACAACAGCAGCACGATCACCCCCGACAGCGCGCCAAAGCTTTCGTTGTAGGACCCGAAATTGCTGACGTAGAAGGCAAATCCACCCGATGCCAGAACCCACAGCAGGCAGGCCACCGGCGCGCCCGGTGTCATGTGGTTCTGGCTGCGGGGTCTGGCATGGTCCGGGCCAAAGCGATAGATCACCGACAGCCCCCCGAAGGTGAAGATCAGCAGCACTCCCCAGGCAAGGGCGAAACTGACGACATTGCCAAGGGTGCCAAGCTGGACAAAGGACAGCGCCACCGGCACCGCCATGGTCGCCAGCATCCCGATGATGATTCCGATCACCACCAGCAGGGTCAGCGCCAGCGTCACCGCCTTCAGTTTGACGATGCCACGCGTTTCCTTTTCGCCATAGGCCACGTTCATCCCTTCGATCAGCGAGGCCATGCCCCGGGATGCCGACCAGACCGCAAAGCCGATACCAAGCATCGCCGCAAGCCCCAGACCACCGCCGCCACTGCCCGAAATGGCCGACGCCTGCCCGACAACGATCGACATGACCTCTTGGGGCACGATGTCGGAAAACTGCTGCAACTGCGCCACGATGCGATCGGGGTCCACCAGCAAGCCGGCAATCGCCATCAGCGCGGTGATTGCCGGGAACAGGGCAAGGAGGCCATAGAACGCGACGCCCGCCGTGATCAGCCCCACGTGATCCTCGTTCACCTGGGTCCAGAGCCGCTTGCCCAGCCCGATCGCCCGTTGGCGTTTCGAACCGTCAGTATCGTCAGTCGTGCGGGCACTGCCCATGAGCTCTCCTTTTGAAGTCGTTGAGGGTCAACGTTGAGAGGACCGGCAAGGTTCCGCACAGTCGCTTCACATGATGCGGAAAGCCGGCCGTGCCTGTCAGACCGTTTGCAGCATCGCAAGCAGATCGCGGATCTGGAGAAGATCGTCGGCAGTCTCATCGTGATGCGCGACCGCAACAGGCTGTATCTGACGCCTGTCGGCCTGCGCCTTACCAAGTTGGCCCTCATGGTGCTGGCGCAGATCGAACGCGCCGCGCTGGATATCGGCGGGCTGGCCGCAGGCATCCTGCGAAATCGGTCTTGCAATACGTTATGTTATAGCATGGCAAATTTTAACATAATTTCCCGTGATGCATGTGATCCGCCGGGTGATCGGAACACAAAACCAAGGATGACGAATTGCAGCACATCAAGCGCCCGCTCCTTGCCACGCTGATCTGTCTTGGGCTTGGCCTGCCTGCGCTTGCAGACACATCCATCGACGTGGTGGCCCCGTTCGAGATCCAGTCGCCCGAACCTTCGACCAGTGGGCATATCTTCATCCGCATGGGCATTTCCGAAGCGCCGGTCGACGCAGACCCTCAGGGATGGCTGCGTCCCGGGCTGGCAACCGACTGAAGCATGTCCGAAGACGGTCTGACCTGGCGGTTTGAATTGCGCGACGGCCCTGTTGCTGGGCGAGTTGCGCAAGGGCGGCGGGCTGCTGGTGATCACCCATGACCTGGCGCTTGCCCGGATGATCGGCCGGCGGATGATCGTGCTGCGGCAGGGTGCCGTGGTCGAAACCGGCACCACCGCCGAGGTTTTCGCGAAACCAAAGGCAGGCTATACGCGCGACCTGATCGCGGCGAACCCGCAGCATTGGCCAGCGCCGGTGCCACATTCGGGCAGCGATGACACCGTTCTGCAAGCGCAGGGGCTTGCCCTGTCACGTGGCGGGCAAAGACAGGTCCAAGGGCTGGATCTGGCGCTGAAGACCGGTCGCATCCTTGGCGTAACCGGGCCATCCGGCTGCGGTAAAATCAGCCTTGGCGATGTGTTACTGGCCCATCGCCCCGGTGCCGTATCTGGGGGTGAGCTGCCGCGGCTTGCCCTGCTGCGGACCATGCTGGCCAAGCCGCGTTTCCTGTTCGCGGACGAACCGACCTCGCGCCTTGATCCGATCACGCAGCGCGAGGTGATCGGGATGCTGGCCTAGCCTTTTCCCGCCCGGTGAACCTGCTTACAAGGTATGGCAAAACCACAATGGCCTTGGCGCGACCGTGCGGGATGATTACCTATTCTGCAAACGGAGGCTTGCATGCAAAATTTCTCACTCCTCGATCTCTCGCCCATCCCCGAGGGCAAGACCGCCGCCGATGCCCTTGCCGCGACCGTCGATCTGGCGCGTGCGGCCGAGCGGTCCGGCTATCACCGCTACTGGCTGGCCGAGCATCACAACATGCCGGGCATCGCGAGTGCGGCGACTGCAGTGGTGATCGGCCATGTGGCCGCCGCGACGCGGACCATGCGGATCGGGGCAGGGGGCATCATGCTGCCCAACCACGCGCCGCTTGTGGTTGCCGAGCAGTTCGGCACGCTTGCCACGCTCTATCCGGGGCGGATCGATCTGGGGCTGGGCCGCGCGCCCGGCACCGACATGGCCACGGCCCGCGCGCTGCGCCGTCACATGGCCCCCGAGGACAGCTTTCCCCAGGACGTGCAGGAGCTGATCGGTTATTTCGATGATGCCTCCGACACCCCGCAGGTGCGCGCCATCCCCGGCACCGGCACCCATGTTCCGGTCTGGATTCTCGGGTCCAGCCTTTATGGTGCACAACTGGCCGCCTATCTGGGTCTGCCCTATGCCTTTGCGTCGCATTTCGCCCCGGCCATGCTGGAGCAGGCGCTGGCGGTCTATCGCAGCACCTTCCGACCATCCGCGCATCTGGACAAACCTCATGTGATGATGGCCGCCGGGGTCTGCGCCGCCGACACCGATGCCGAGGCGGCGTTCCTGCGCTCGTCGCAACTGCTGGCGTTCGCGCGATTGCGGACCGGTCGGCCCGGCAAGCTGCCGCGCCCGATCCACGAAGTCGAGGCCGAGATTCCGGCACCCGTCATGCAGCAGGTGCAGCAGTCGCTGTCATGTTCCGCCACCGGTTCGCCCGCGACGGTGAAAAAGCAGCTTGGCCTGCTGATCGACACGTTCCAGCCCGACGAGCTGATGGTCACCGGGATGATCCATGACCACGCCGCGCGGGTCAGGTCGTTCGAAATTGCCGCCGATGTCCTGGCGGACCTGCGCCGCGCCCCGGCGGCAGCGTAACACTGCAACTGGCCCGGATCATCGGGCCAGCCCTCTTCGTCAAGCGCGCCGCGACCCGGGATCAGGCCGGGTCGGGACTGGTCTTGCGGTTGTCCATCCAGATCAGCCCGACAATCGCGATCGAGGCGGCACCGGCAATCAGCGTGGTCAGCATGCCCGGAAAGCTGAACGCAAAGCCCGCCACGCCCAGCGGGACACGCAGGATGCCGCGCACATGGCCGACACCCAGCAAGAATCCTTCAAGCCCGCCGGACAGCATGATGATCCCGACGATGATCGAGGGCAGCACATAGATCAGCGGCGTCAGATCGCCCTGCAGAACAAGCGCGGGCTGGAACAGAAAGAACAGCGGGATGAAGTAGATCACCACCCCCAGCCGCATGGCGGTGAAACAGGTCCGCATCGGGCGCGCGCCGGCGATGGTGGCGGCAAGAAACGCGGCGGCCCCCACCGGCGGCGTGATGCCCGACAGCATCGCGTAGTAGATGATGAAGAAATGCACCGCGATGGTGTTCAGGCCGCCCACCTCGATGATTGCCGGGGCAAGGGTGACCGCAAGAAAGATGTAGGCCACGATGGCCAGCCCGGCCATCCCCATGATGAAACAGGCCAGCACGCCGAACAGGATGACCAGAAAGATGTTGCCGCCCCCCAGCGCGATCAATCCCGACGTGACCGAACCTGTCACCCCGGTGATCGTCAGGGCGCTGACCACAAAGGCGATGGGCAGGATGATCGCCGTGGTCTGGGTGACCAGCGTGCCGGTCTGGCGCACCATCTCGAACATCTGGCGCAGGTTCATGCGGGTGTGGCCCTGCAGGAACGACAGCGCGATCAGCAGGACGCAGGCGTACCATGGCGCGTAGAACTCCCAGCGCATGTACAGCAGGCCCCAGACCAGAAAGGCCAGCACCAGCAGGAACAGCCAGCCGCGGGCAAGGATGACGCGCGCCTTTGGCAGCGTTGGATCGATGACACCGGCAAGCCCCTTGCGCGCGGCATAGGCATCGACCTGCAGCAGCACACCGAAATAGAACAGCAGCGACGGCAGGATCGCCGCGATCATGACGGTGGCGTAGTCGACCCCGATGGTGATGGCCATGACAAAGGCGATAGCCCCCATCACGGGCGGCATCAGCACCCCCCCGGTCGAGGCGCAGGCCTCGATCGCGCCGGCGTAATGCGGCGGATAGCCCACCTTTTTCATCGTCGGGATGGTGATCGACCCGGTGCCAGCGATGTTGGAAAAGACCGACCCTGACAACGAGCCGAAAAAGCCCGAGGCGACGACCGACACCTTGGCCGGTCCGCCGCGGTACTTTCCGAAACCGGCGCTGGCCAGCTTGATAAAGAAATCCCCGGCCCCGGTGGCGATCAGAACGCCGGCAAAGACCAGAAAGCCCAGCACGATTTCAGCCACGATCTTTGTCGTGATGCCCATCATCCCCTCGACGCGAAAGATATGCGCCTCGATCATGTTCTCGAACGAATAGGGGATGCCCATCAACAGGCCGGGAAAGCGGTCAGCCACCAGCGGGTATAGCCCAAGCAGCAGACAGACCAGCAGGAACGGCATGCCGCCCGACCGGCGCGCGATCTCAAGCATCAGCACCCAGGTGACGACGCCCATGGGAAAGTTGGTCCAGCTTGACTGCATCATCTCCCAGGCGTGCGAGGAGAAATACAGGCTGATGCCCAGCACCGTGATCGCGGCGATCACATCATAGAACGGCACGTTCGTCTGACCGCGGTAGGCGGGCAACGCGATGAACGCCGCCGCACTGAACAGCCCGATGAAAACCCAGTAATACTGACCTTCCAGCAGCCGCTGACCCGCGACCTGAATGCCGAAGATATAGACGATACCCGCAGTTACGCCCAATACACACAGTATGACAAAGACGATGCTCCAGAACGAATACAGATCACCCAGGCGCGTGTTGGCCACCTCGTCGGGCGGTACAACCTGCGTCGGCGATGGCTGTGCAGGGGACGGAGCGGAGGAGTGGGACGACAAGCCTGACATGAGTTTTCCCGCAATTTGAGTGCGCTGACGGCCGAATGGCCGTGGACAGGGCAAGACGGCAGCGCCGCCTTGCCCCGGGATCATCAAGGAACGTCAGAGACGCGAGCGGAAGATCTCCAGACCTTCGGTCTTGGCCTCGAGAATCTCCAGAAACTCGGGATTGTCGAAGGCGATGTCGATCCGCTTTTCGCGCGCTTCGTCCAGGGCCTCCTGACGTGCCGCGATCCAGGCGTCCATCAACTCGATCGCCGCGTTGTTCCAGGCGTCGTCCTCGTCGGTCCAGGCGTCGATTTCCCTCAGGTAGCGGACAGTGCCCTCGTGTACGGGTATGGGGGTGTTGTCCAGGTAGTTGCGGAACTCCTCCAGCGACATGCGCGTGGCAAGGGGATGGGTGCCCTTGTAGTCGTCATGGGCCTCGTGCATCCACTTGGCCATGTTGTAGACGAAATCGGTATCCGCGTCGGTGGGCACCGCGTAGACGAAGTTGGATGTCGCGGATTCGATCCCGCGTGCGGATTGCACGCCCATGCTGATCGTGGCCGGCACCAGCATCGACCGGGTTGCCAGCAGGCGGCCCCAGCCCTCGGTGTTCGACGCCGGCATTTCCAGCCAGCGGATTCCGCCGGGCGCGCCTTCCATTTCGGACAGGACCGAGCTGATCGGCGCGCAATAGGCCACGTCTGACCGGCCTTCGACGACCGAGCGGCAGCTTTCCGCATAACTGGATGCCGGAACGAAGGTGATCAGGTCCTGAGCTTCGTCCTGCGTCAGATCCAGATAATCCGGCAGACCGACGGTGATGGTTTCCACGATGGTCGGCGAAAAGATGCCGTTTGTGACCCGGTAGCCGCCTTTCTTGAGGTCGTCCAGCGACTCGATGTCGGAATTGCCCGACACGACAAAGCCCCAGGGCGTGTCGTTGTGGTGCCACATGATCCGCTGCGAGGCGGGTGTCATCGGGGCATAGCCTCCGGTGCCTTCGGCCTGCGAGCGCATTTCGGCCCCCGAGACAGAGGCGATCGCGATATCGCGACGGTCGACCAGACGACGGTGGCGCATCGGTTCGCTGTCTTCGGGCACGACACGCACAGTGACGCCCTTTTGCTCTTGCAGGATGGGGGCCCAGCCATTGGTCGAGGCAAAGCTGCCCGAGGACGTGCCGGGGGTGGCGATGACCAGCAGGCGCGGCCAGCTGAAATCGTCCTGAGCCTGCGCGGCACCGGACAGGCCGAGCGCAAGGGCAAAAGACCCGATGAGCGTGGCCGTAATCTTGTTTCGTTGCATGTGTTCTCCTCCCATGGATGTCACTGGTGCTGTGGTCGGACGGCCGGTGCCCTTGCACTCTTCCCGTCCGTGACCGGACCCGGCATGTGCCGGATAAGGCTTGGGTGCTCCGGCTCGGATTGACGGCGATGCGCCGGTCGTCCTTGCCGGTCCGTTGCCCGCAGCGATGCCAGCCATTCGCGCCCGCCGTGTGCGGCGTGGCCTTGTGGCATGACTTCTGCGTCCGAATTCAGCGTGCAGCCCGGCCTTCCCTCCTCTGGAATGCTGGCGTGATGGCTGGCGCGCTTTGCCTTCTCCTCTTGCGGAATATCCTTCCGTATTGCGGTATTTCCAGTCAAGCTTTTTTGCTCTACCGTTTTTCAAAGGGAGGCATCGGGCCAGGTTGCATGCCAGTATCGCGGGGTCCGAAGGGGAGGAAATCATGTCTGAAGACGTCGCACCGGCCATGGCCGCGGCAGCCGCACCGCCCATGACGCTGCAACAGGCGATCGACCATCTGGTCGCGAATGAGCCTGCGTTTGCACTGACGGAAATCACCTTGAACGGGGTTCGCTACAAGGCGTTTCGCAACTGCCCCGATACCGTGGCTGCGCTGCTGTCGCAGTCGCGCGGCGCACAGGATAACGGGGCTGCGGATTATCTGGTCTATGGTGTCGAACGCTGGACCTTCGATGCCTTCACCGACGAGGTGGACCGGGTGGCCGAGGCCCTGCAAAGCCAGTGTGGCCTGGCCCCGGGCGACCGCGTGGCCATCGCGATGCGCAACTACCCCGAGATGCTGGTGCTGACGCTTGCGGCCGCTTCGATCGGGGCTGTGGTGGTGTTCATGAACGCATGGTGGACCGCGACTGAACTGGACTATGCCCTGCACGACAGCGGACCCGCCGTGGTTTTTGCGGATGGTCCGCGACGGGCCGCGATCGCCTCGTTGCCGCAGCATGCCAGGCGGACGCTTGTCGGGGTGCGCGACGGCGAGGAAGGTGCCGCTATGACCTATTCCGACCTGCGCGATCAGGGGCGTGCCGGGGGGCTGCGCGCGGTCACGCTGGGGCCTGATGACGATTTCGCGATCATGTATTCCTCGGGCACGACCGGATCGCCCAAGGGCGTGGTGCAGACCCATCGCGCCGCGATTTCGGCAGTATACAGCTGGCTGATGCAGGCCGCTCTGGCCCCCTTGGTCGCGCCGCCGGGGCCGGATGACCCGCCCGTCCTGCGCCCCTCGGCACTGGTGACGACGCCGCTGTTTCATGTCACGGCCCTGTATCCGCTGTTCCTGCTCAGCCTGCCTGCCGGGGCCAAGATCATACTGATGCACAAGTGGGACGCAAACGACGCGATCCGAGTCATCAAGCAGGAACAGGTCACGCGGTTTCTGGGCGTGCCCACCCAGTCGGCAGACCTGCTGGAGGCTTTGGAAACCAGCGGGCAGGACCTGCCATCGCTGCGCTTTATGGGGGCGGGCGGTGCAAAACGCCCGGCGGCGCAGGTGGCCTCGCTTGCTGCGCGCTTTCCACGGGCCGTCGTCGCCACGGGCTGGGGCATGACCGAGACCTGCGCGCTGGGAATCGGCATGGGCGGTGAGGATTACATCCTGCGCCCCGATGCCGCCGGTCGCCTGCACCCCCCGGTGCAGGAATTGCGCATCACCGATGACGACGGAAACGAGGTGCCAACGGGCGAGATCGGCGAGATCACGGTCAAGAGCCCGGCAGTCATGCGTTGCTATCTGAACCAGCCCGACGCCACTGCCGAAACGCTGCGCGACGGCTGGCTGCTGACCGGTGATCTGGGCTGCATCGACGCCGAAGGGTTCGTGACCATTCTGGACCGCAAGAAGAACATCATCATCCGGGGGGGCGAAAACATCGCCTGTCTGGATGTCGAGGGCGCGCTGCACCGGCATCCCGACGTGATCGAGGCCTGCGCCTTTGCCGTGCCCGATGACCGGCTGGGCGAGGTGGTCGGGGCGGCCCTGCATCTGCGGGCAGGCGCGCATCTGACGGCGTCGCAGATTGCAGAGTTCCTGCAAGGCACCGTCGCGCATTACAAAATCCCGGAAAAGATCTGGTGCCAGCACGATGCCCTGCCGCGCGCCAGCACCGAAAAGACCGACCGTCGTGCGATCCGTGCCAGGTGCCTTGGGCTGAACACCTGACCCGCAAGCAACCGGCATGCAATGCACATCCCAGGAAAGGACCCGCGAATGAGCTATGATTTCATCACCACCGAACGGCGCGATCACATTCTGATCGTGACCCTGAACCGCCCCGACGTCTACAACGCGGTCCATGCCGACATGCATTACGAACTGGCCGCCTGCTGGGATGCCTTTGCCGCCGATGACGACCTGTGGGTCGCGGTTTTGACCGGGGCCGGGGACAAGGCGTTCTGTGCCGGCAACGATCTGAAGGCCACCGCGACGGGCGGAACCGCCCGTGGCATGCCTGAAACGGGATTTTCGGGCCTGTCGTCACGGTTTGATCTGGAAAAACCGATCATCGCGGCGGTCAACGGTTTCGCCATGGGCGGCGGGTTTGAAACCGCGCTTTCGTGCGACATCATCATCGCATCCGAGCGGGCAAAGTTTGCGCTGCCCGAGGTCAAGGTCGGCTTTTTCGCCTCGGCCTCGGGCGTGCAGCGGCTGTCACGCTACATCGGGCGGCTGGCGGCGCAGGAGCTGATGCTGACTGGTCGCACGATCGAGGCGGCCGAGGCCTTGCGGCTGGGCTGCTGCAACGAGGTGGTGCCGCACGATCAGGTATTGTCCCGCGCGCTGGAACTGGCGGACCACATCTGCACCGTGTCACCATCGTCGGTAAAGGCCACCAAGCGGATCCTGAACAGCATGGCTGTTGCCGAGGGCCTGCCCGAAAGCCTGACCTATTCGCGCGAGGTGCAGCGCGATCTGGCCAAGACCGAGGATTTCGCCGAAGGGGTCAGGGCCTTTGTCGAAAAGCGCCCCGCCAATTGGGTCAACCGATAGGGCGACCGCATCAAGCTAGTGGCAGCCGGTGTGACCCTGCGAGGTTCAGCGTGATACATTTTCGCCTTGGCGAAACCGACTGTGCTTTCCCTGGTCAGGCCGGCTGCTGCTCCAGATCGACCTTGACGCTTTGCGTGTTGCCATCCTTGGACTCGCCGAAATAGATCGTCTGGTGCGGAAAAGGGATTTCGATGTTGCGGTCATCGAACACCCTCTTGAGCACGCCGTTGTAGGCCCGCCCGATCCCCCATTGGCGTCCGGGCACACATTTGATCCGGGCGCGCAGAATCACGGCGCTGTCGCCGAAACTGTTCAAGCCGAACCATTCCAGATCGTCCAGAATGCCGCTCTCCTGATCCGGGTCACCCTTCAACTCGGCAAAGGCGTCCAGCATGGCCTGCTTCGCCTCGTCCACGTTCTCGCGATAGGCCACGCCCATGTCGCAGACGAAATAGCCGTAATCCTTGACGTAGTTCGACACCATGTCGACCGACGAGAAGGGAATGATGTGATACACACCCTGAACATCGCGCAGGCTGGCGGACCTGATCGTCAGCCGTTCGACCGTGCCGGTCACCCCGCCAACGGTCACAACGTCGCCCACGTTCATCGCATTTTCCAACTGGATGAAGATGCCGGTGATGATGTCCTGCACCATCTTCTGCGCGCCGAAACCGATGGCAAGGCCCAGAACACCGGCAGAGGTGTCAATCTGCATTCAAAACTGACCCATCGTGATCATTTAAAAATGACCCACCCGGGGGGTAG